>NZ_JARVRU010000033.1:0-32770 GCF_030209535.1 Lysinibacillus sp. fls2-241-R2A-57 | reverse complement strand
CAATCTTTTTTCGATTTCGTCATTACCCGTCACTCCTTTATTTTTTGATTATTCAAAATATACAACAAAAACGTACGTTCTGTAAAGAAAAAAGCACTTCATTCCGCCCACCCTCTGAAGAAGTGGGCTTCCTGAAGGTCAATTCTGTGAAAAAATACTAAAAATCAACTAATAAAAGTCCTATATCATTGAAAGGAACTAATCGTTGCGAATTTGCAAATAATAGCTTCTAGAGTAATGTATAATAACCGATTATCATTTAATCAATATCTATTAGCTGGAGGTTGAGAATAATGAATTTAGATAATCGTTTGAAGGGATTGAGAGAACAACATAACTACACGCAGGATGATGTTGCGGATTTTTTAAATATTTCACGACAATCCGTTTCTAAATGGGAGTTGGGTAAGGGGTATCCTGATATTGATAATTTTATAAAGCTGAGTGATTTATATGAGGTTTCTCTAGATCAGCTTATTATAGGAGAGGAAAAATATCATAAAACCGCAGTCTATCATTCGAGTGAATCCAATCATAAAACAACCGGGGATTTTTTTGTGGCATTATTGGTGGCTTATTTTCCCTGTATTATGCATGCTCTATCCTTTAAGGTAATTGTATTAAGAAAAGCTACCCCATTTTTATAGAGGTAGCTTCGTAATTAAATGATTGGTTTGCGTTCTTTTATGACGCGAATTGTTTTTAGTGTTGTATCTTCTGGTCCTTGAACTGGTAAACCAGCTTCAATATTCATTTGAATGTAACGAATATTTTCTTGGGTAATTATTTCCCCGGGAATAAAAATAGGAATACCAGGAGGATATACCATTATGAATTCTGCACAAATGCAATTATCTGCTTCTGCCAGAGGAACAACTTCAGTATCTGCATAAAATGCATCACGAGGTGACATGGCAAGTGCTGGAATATCTGGAACATTAACGATTGCTTCAGTAATAGCAGCCTCTGAATCAAATGCTTTAGACATACGACTAAGTGCATTGATAAGGAGGTTAATTTCCTTTTTCGTATCAGCTAATGTCACTAAACATAAAATATTATATAGATCAGACAACTCTACTTCGATATTAGCATTGTGACGAAGCCATTCTTCAGCTTGATGACCAGAAATGCCTAAATCCTTAACACTTATCAATAGTTTTAACGGATCCATATCATAAGTTGCAGATGATTTTAATTTTTCTTTACCAGCGCATTTTAAATGCGGAATTTGGTTAATGCGTTTTCGGGCATCTTTAGCTAAACGAAGTGCATCATCGATTAAATCATAGCCATGAATTGCTAGTTGACGTCGAGCTGTGTCAAGCGAAGCGAGTAATGGATAAGATGTCGATGTTGTTGTTAGCATTGAGAAAACCGCTTGTACACGTTTTGCAGAAACAAGACCTTCACGAACATTTAGAATCGACGTTTGTGTCATGGAGCCACCAAGCTTATGTACGCTTGTAGCTGCCATATCGGCACCTGCCTCCATCGCAGAATAAGGAAGCTCATCATGGAACTTAATGTGTACTCCATGAGCTTCATCAACAACTACTGGGATATTACGGCTATGGACTATTTCAACAATACGTTTTAAATCAGCTGTAAAGCCGTAATATGTTGGATTAATAACAAGAACTGCTTTTGTATCCGGATAAGCATTTAAAGCTTTTTCGACAGCTTCAGGCGATATTCCATGAGAAATACCATACTCACTATCTACTTCAGGATGAATAAAAATCGGGATTGCACCAGCGAAAACAATCGCCGACATTATTGATTTATGAACATTCCGTGGCACTAGAATCTTATCACCTGGACCAACGACGGTCAGAATCATCGTCATGATGGCGCCACTAGTACCTTGAACGGAAAAGAATGTGTGATCAGCACCAAAGGCTTCGGCAGCAAGTGCTTGCGCTTCCTTAATTGCGCCTTTCGGTGAATGTAAATCGTCTAGTGGAGCAATATTAATTAAATCAATAGATAAAACGTTGTCGCCGACGAATTCTCGGAAAGCAGGATCCATACCTTGCCCTTTCTTATGGCCTGGGATATGGAACTGAATTGGATGTCTGTTCCGATGTTTAAGTAATACGTCGAACAATGGAGTCTCTAATTGTGACAACGCAGGTACCACCTCACTTTATAATATCTAAGAAAACAAATGAATTATAGCACCTAATGACGCGAAAAAATAGACTTTTACATAAAAAAAATAAAAGGAATTTTTAATCATTTCGAGAAGTTAGTATTGTACGAAAGGGGAGGTATTATGAATTGGAATACACGTGTGACGGAACTTTTAAATGTTAAATACCCAATTATTCAGGGGGGATTAGCCTATTTAGCATATGCTGATTTAGCAGCGGCGGTGTCGAATGCTGGAGGGCTGGGACAAATAACAGCAATGAGTTTACGAGATCCTGACTTATTGCGCGCAGAGATTCATAAAGTACGGACATTAACAGATAAACCTTTTGGTGTAAACTTTGCAATTGGTATGTATGGCACTGGTTATGAGGATATGGTGCGTGTTGCAGTGGAAGAAAAGGTGCCAGTTGTTACGATGACTGGAGGGAATCCTGCACCCATTTTCGATATATTGGCAGGAACGGATATAAAAAAATTAGTACTAGTAGCTGCACGTAGGCAAGCTCAAAAGGCGGAACAACTTGGAGCAGATGCTGTGATGGTAGTTGGACAAGAAGGTGGTGGCCATCTCGGACGTGATGATGTAGGAACAATGGTGCTTGTGCCTCAAGTTGTAGATAGTGTGAAAATTCCTGTTATTGCTTCTGGTGGGATTGGTGACGGAAGAGGCTGGTTAGCAGCACATGCACTAGGAGCCGAGGGAATTGAAATGGGAACGCGTTTTATTGCAACTAAGGAATGTGTCGATGCATCTGAGGCTTATAAAGAGGCACTACTTGCAAGTTCTGAAGCAGATACAACAATTATTAAGCGTTCTATTGGGGCCCCAGCAAGAGCGTTACGCAATGGTTTTACCGAAAAGATTTTAGAAATTGAGCAAATGACACCAACTTATGAGGCGTTGAAAAATTATATTAGTGGCACTGCCAATAAGCGCTTTATTTATGATGGTGAGAAAGATGAAGGATTTGGTTGGGCTGGACAAGTTACAGGGATGATTCATGATATTCCAACAGTTGAGGAGCTTATCACTCGAATGGTTGCAGAAGCAGAAAGTATCCGGGTAAAATGGGGGAAGTAACTTAAAGGTGGTTATGTCCAATGGAATATTCTTATCCGTTTTCAATTGATTGGTCGACTGAGGAAATTGTCGATGTTGTTCAATTTTTTGAAGCGATTGAGCAAGCCTATGAAAAAGGCGTTAAACGTGAAGTAATGATGGCGAAATACCGCCGTTTTAAAGAGATTGTTCCTTCACAAGCTGAGGAAAAATCAATTTTTCGTGAATTCGAAGAAGCAAGTGGCTATGTCAGTTACTCTGTTGTTAAACAAACAAAAGAAGCAGCTGATGGGACGATTATTAAAGTTGCACCGAAGCAACGACGTTAAAAAAGTGGACGTGAGTATTCTCACGTCCGCTTTTTTTATCTTCTAGTTTTACGTGTTAAAAATAAGTGATGTACATACACTACATACAATAAAAGTATAAGGTTAGTATGTCACATGACCCGAAGTACAATACTTCATACTTTATTTTCCAACAATGATGTTATAAATAGGAAGTAAACTACTGAAAGTTTCTTCCGTAATTTGATGAAGTTCACTAGCGGACAGCTTGATTGCTTGTTCTCTTGGAATATGTCGACCGACTAAAAATTCACCTTTTTTAACATCGCGCAAACGATTAAGCAATTCATCTAGCTTGTCTTCCTTTGCATCTTCCATGGAGATTGCTGCAGGAGACATATGATCCCCAGAAACAATAAAATCATTAGGAAGTTGCTGTAGCAATGTTTTGTTGGCAATTAAACGTTCTGCCATCACATTTTTTTGTGGAGCTTCATAAATAATAGCTAAGACGATGAATAAATGTGTGCTCCAAAGACCAATCTGAAAGTGAGGTAATGATTTATAACCTCTTTTGTAAGGAGCAAAGGCAACCCAGCTGTCTTTTGGAGGATTTACGGTTCTACGTGCATGCTTCGCCACATGAGGATAAAATTCTTCTCCAAGATGACTTGAAAAGAAGGAAGAAAAATCCTCTCCAAGCAGTTGGAATTTAGGTCGTACAGATGAAATTAACGCTTCCATTCTCTGGTCTAATCCATCTATTTGAAAAACATTGAAGTCTTTATTAGTCCATTTAATTTTCTGCAATTTTATTAACTCCTTTCGATTTATAAGGTTTATTTTATTAGGAAAATGGGAAAAAATCTTATAACAAGAACTTTAAAATAAAAAAAGGAAGTGATTTTTATGAAACCAATCGTAAAAATTATACGTAAAGTTGACATTGAAAAGCAATATGAACACATTTTACAATTAGAATTAGATTATGAATTAGCTTCTCTATTCTCTGCAATGAATGAAAAAAATGAACTTGAAATTGAAAAAAGTAAAAAACGTCTGGCTGAAATTCAGCTGGAACTTGAAAGTTTGCACGCCTATGCGTAATAGAAATTTTATACCCATTTGAAAAATCACTTGCTGAATATTCCGACAGCAGGTGATTTTTATTGTTATAAAGGGTAAAATAGACAGTATATCTTAAAGGGAAATTTTTTAGGGAAGTACTATATGCTACGTATTAACAAAACATCATGAGAAATAAAGGCCTAAGCACAAAGCCGGTTCTGGACGCAATTATACCGAGGTATAATTGATGTAGGCTAAAGCGCAGTGCCTTTTCTTATATTTGAAGGGTGGGTTTTTATGGATTTACAACAAATTGATCAATTTGCGAAAAGTATTATATTTGAAGCGGGAAGGCGTATTCGAGATGCTTTTTCGTACAATCTAGTTATCGAGACAAAATCAGATGCAAATGACCTTGTCACAAATATTGACCGTGAAACTGAATTATTCTTTATTGAAAAAATAAGCGCTTTGGATCCAACTCACAAAATTTTAGGGGAAGAGGGAATGGGAGAAAAAGTAGAGTCGTTAGAAGGTGTTGTATGGATTATTGATCCAATAGACGGCACGATGAATTTTGTTAAACAACATCGACATTTTATGATTTCTATCGGTATTTTTATTAATGGGGTAGGTAAGCTAGGTTACATATTTGATGTAATGCGTGAAGATTTATTTTATGCAATTGCAGGCGAAGGGGCATGGTACAATGACTCACCATTGCGTAAATTGCAATCAGTCAAAATAGAGGAATCGGTCATTGGTATAAACGCACACTGGGTAGCCCCAAATCGCCATATTCACCATGAAAAAGTAATTGAAATGATTCGGAAAGTACGTGGTACAAGGTCGTATGGTTCAGCAGCAATGGAAATAGCGTTTGTTGTTAGTGGTAAACTAGATGCTTATGTATCGATGCGACTATCACCATGGGATATTGCAGGAGGTACCATTATTGCTAAGGAAGTTGGTGCCATCACCACTAATTTACATGGGGAAGGCTTTGATTTTCTACATCAGGATACTTTTATCATTGCCAATCCTTCTATTCACAAAGAGCTGTTAGAAAAATATATTGTGCCTTATGAATAAAAAAGGAGCCGTCTATTTTTTAGACAGGCTCCTTCTTACTTATTAAAGTAATCCTTGCTCACGCAGTTTACGTTTTAATTTAAAGGCTGTCATAAAAATGACACAAGTAGCCACAATGCCTGCTATAATACCAAAACCACTACCAGCTGCTACAGAATAGCCAATAGAACACATTGCTAAAACAGCTGCTAATGCGAAAATGCCCATTACGAATTTTGCACGATTCATAGCCGAGCCTCCTAATATGAAAAATTTGTAATTCAAATATATTTTTTTAGAATGATGTAAATTCTAATAAGGACATTTCTATCCTTCTTGTGCTATAATATCACAGTTAAACATTCGAAAAAAGAATATGGAGTGGAATAATGACAAACTTACGTCAAGATCTTCGCAATATCGCAATTATCGCCCACGTTGACCATGGTAAAACTACCTTAGTCGACCAATTATTAAAACAATCAGGTACATTCCGTTCAAACGAACATGTTGAAGAACGTGCAATGGACTCTAACGATATCGAACGCGAACGTGGTATTACAATTTTAGCTAAAAATACTGCAGTCAACTATAACGGAACTCGTATCAACATCCTTGATACGCCTGGACACGCCGACTTTGGTGGTGAGGTAGAACGTATTTTAAAAATGGTAGATGGTGTTTTACTAGTTGTCGATGCGTATGAAGGTTGTATGCCGCAGACACGCTTCGTACTAAAAAAAGCGTTAGAACAAAAACTTACACCAATTGTGGTTGTTAATAAAGTAGATAAAGACTCAGCTCGTCCACTAGAAGTAGTAGATGAAGTATTAGAATTATTCATTGAGCTAGGTGCAGATGATGATCAATTAGACTTCCCTGTAGTTTATGCTTCAGGAGTAAATGGAACTGCTTCACTTGATGCAGATCCAGCGAAACAAGAAGAAAACATGCAATGTCTATTTGAGAAAGTAATCGAATCTATTCCAGCACCTGTTGATAATTCAGCAGACCCATTACAATTCCAAGTAGCTTTACTTGATTATAATGACTATGTTGGCCGTATCGGTATCGGTCGTGTATTCCGCGGTACAATCGAAGTTGGTCAACAAGTAGCACTTATGAAATTAGATGGCACAGTCAAACAATTCCGTGTTACTAAAATCTTTGGCTTCTTTGGCTTAAAACGTGAAGAAATTCAATCAGCAAAAGCTGGTGATTTAATTGCCGTTTCAGGTATGGAAGACATCAACGTTGGTGAAACTGTATGTCCTGTAGAACACCAAGAAGCTTTAACACCGTTACGCATTGATGAACCGACTTTGCAAATGACTTTCTTAGTAAACAATTCACCATTCGCAGGTCGCGAAGGTAAATTTGTAACAGCACGTAAAGTAGAAGAACGCTTACGTTCACAACTTCAAACGGACGTTTCTTTACGCGTTGAAGATACAGATTCTCCAGATGCTTGGACTGTTTCTGGACGCGGTGAGCTTCACCTATCTATCCTTATTGAAAATATGCGTCGTGAAGGCTTTGAGCTACAAGTATCAAAACCACAAGTAATCATCCGTGAAATTGATGGAGTAAAATGTGAGCCATTTGAACGTGTACAAATTGATGTTCCAGAAGAAAATGTTGGATCAATTATCGAATCAATCGGTACTCGTAAAGGTGAAATGTTGGATATGGTTAACAATGGCAATGGCCAAGTTCGTTTAACATTCTTAGTGCCTGCACGTGGTTTAATTGGTTACACAACTGAATTCATGTCAATGACTAAAGGTTTCGGTATCATCAACCATACTTTCGATTGCTACCAACCATATATTCCAGGTCGTATTGGTGGTCGTCACCAAGGTGTGCTTGTGTCAATGGAAACTGGTAAATCGACAACTTATGGTATGATGCAAGTAGAGGACCGTGGTACACTATTTGTAGAACCAGGTACTGAAATTTATGAAGGTATGATTGTTGGTGAAAATACACGTGATAATGATATCACTGTAAACATTACAAAAATGAAGCAAAAAACGAATGTTCGTTCTGCGACAAAAGATGCGACAAACGTAATTAAAAAGCCGCGTTTATTAACTCTAGAAGAAGCATTAGAATTTTTAACTGATGATGAGTACCTAGAAATCACGCCAGAATCTATTCGCCTTCGTAAACAAATTCTAGACAAAAACGAACGTGAGAAAGCAGCGAAAAAATTAAAAAACGCTGAAAAATAATTTTTTGCTTCCACGAAAGGAAGAGGAGTCTTGTCTATTAAGTCCGCTTTATTGGGTGAACTGAATTTTATTCAAGTTGCTGCACAGACAAATGCAGAGGAAACAGCAGATGCCTATGAAAAAATGGCAGGGATTACGCGTTTTTTATATGAAAACTTACCTAGCAAAGAAATGGCAGGTTATGTTCTGTTTGCTCTAGTGTTTTTGCTCTCTGCACTTGTTTATAAACTAGGCTTTGCAAAGAAATTAAAACTATCACAAAATATTGTTATTTATACTTTCCTGTTTTTAGGGTGTACTTTATTAACATTTTTTGCGTTATATCTTCCGATGGTTGAAGGTCTTATTGTAGCGGCATTAATTTTAATCGTCTATAAAACACGTTTATGGCGCGAAAAAAGAGAAGAGCAACAAGCTGCTAATCAGTAAAATAACTTTACCTTAATAGAAACAGTCTTAGCGATGAAGAGCTAAGACTGTTTTCTTTTTTTTTAAAAGAAGGAGATCAATGTTTCGACAAGCTTCAAATTGTGCTAGTAAAAGTGACGGGAAGAAGAGGCAAAGTGACAGAAAGAATCGAAGCGACGGATAGAAAAACCAAAGCGACGGATAGAAGAGTTGAAGTGACGGAAAGAACAGCTGAAGTGACGGATAGAAAAGTCAAAGCGACGGATAGCAATCGAAGTGACGGAAAGAAGAGCCGAAGCGACGGAAAGAAGAGTTGAAGCGACGGAAAGAATGGCAAAATTGACGGAAAGAATCGAAGTGACGGATAGAATGGCCAAAGTGACGGAAAGAACAATCGAAGTGACGGATAGAATGGCCAAAGCGACGGATAGCCATCGAAGCGACGGAAAGAAGAGTCGAAGTGACGGAAAGAATAGTCGAAGTGACGGATAGAAAAGCCGAAGCGACGGAAAGAACAATCAAAGCGACGGATAGAAAAGCCAAAGCGACGGATAGCAGTCGAAGTGACGGAAAGAAGAGCCGAAGCGACGGAAAGAACAATCGAAGCGACGGAAAGAATGGCAAAAGTGACGGAAAGAATCGAAGTGACGGATAGAATGGCCAAAGCGACGGAAAGAACAATCGAAGTGACGGAAAGAAGAGCCAAAGCGACGGAAAGAATCGAAGTGACGGATAGAATGGCCAAAGTGACGGAAAGAAGAGCCGAAGCGACGGATAGAAAAGCCAAAGTGACGGATAGCAATCGGAGCGACGGAAAGAATAGTCGAAGTGACGGATAGAATGGCAAAAGTGACGGAAAGAATCGAAGTGACGGATAGAATGGCCAAAGCGACGGAAAGAACAATCGAAGTGACGGAAAGAAGAGCCAAAGCGACGGAAAGAATCGAAGTGACGGATAGAATGGCCAAAGCGACGGAAAGAAGAGCCGAAGCGACGGATAGAAAAGCCAAAGTGACGGATAGCAATCGGAGCAACGGAAAGAATAGTCGAAGTGACGGATAGAATGGCCAAAGTGACGGAAAGAAGAGCCGAAGCGACGGAAAGCACAATCGAAGTGACGGATAGAAAAGCCAAAGCGACGGAAAGCCATTGAAGTGACGGAAAGAATAGTCGAAGTGACGGAAAGAATAGTCGAAGTGACGGAAAGAAGAGCCAAAGCGACGGAAAGCACAATCGAAGTGACGGATAGAATAGCCAAAGCGACGGAAAGAATCGGAAGTGACGGATAGAAAAGCCAAAGCGACGGAAAGAACAATCAAAGCGACGGATACAGCATCAACCCAACACTTGTGGTAGAACAAATTTAAAAGATAGGCACCGAAATCTTCCGGTATGAATAAGTTAATGTCGATAGGCTTATTTTCATCAATCGAGGAGGAAATGAAATGCGTTGGCTTAAAAAAGGTTTATTATTTAGTGTTATTGCTTTGTTACTCCTTTCTTTGACAGCGTGTAATAAAACGAAGCTTGAAAAGGTCAAAGTTGGAGAGGTGACGCGCTCGATTTTCTATGCGCCGCAGTATGTAGCGCTTGAAAAAGGGTACTTCGAGGATGAAGGGCTTTCTGTTGAGCTACAGACTATTGCAGGTGGCGATAAGACCATGACGGCATTACTTTCTGATGGCATTAATATTGCTTTAGTTGGGTCGGAAACTTCTGTATATGTAACGCTTCAAGGCTCCAATGATCCGATTCAAAATTTTGCACAGTTAACACAAACAGATGGCACATTTTTAGTTGCGCGAGAAAAGATGGATAATTTTTCATGGGATCGATTAAAAGGCACTACATTTTTAGGGCAACGTAAGGGTGGAATGCCACAAATGGCAGGAGAGTTTGTACTGAAAAAGCATGGCATTGATCCTGCGAGTGATTTAACACTCATTCAAAATATTGATTTTGCTAATATTTCTACAGCTTTTGCTTCTGGAACAGGGGACTTTGTGCAACTATTTGAACCAACGGCGAGTATCTTTGAGAAAGAGGGTAAAGGCTATATTGTTGCTTCATTTGGCACTGAATCTGGACATTTACCTTATACATCGTTTATGGCGAAAAGCAGCTATTTGAAGGACGAAGCGAAGACAGTGCAAGGTTTTACAAATGCATTGAAACGAGCGCAGGATTTTGTGCAAAAAGAGAGTGCGGCCGAAATAGCAAAAATTATTCAGCCATACTTTGAAAACGTAGATGTTGCTTTAATTGAAACTGTGGTAGAGCGTTACAAATCACAAGGTTCCTATGCGACAGATCCTATTTTGGAGAAGAAGGAATGGGATAATTTACAAACGATTATGGAGGAAGCGGGTGAACTTCCTCAGCGGGTGGAATATGAAAAGCTTGTGAATACAACCTTTGCTAAAAAGGCTGCTGAGTAATATGGAATTTTTAAAACTAGAAAATATTCACCATAGCTATTTTTCAAGTACGCAGGCGAAGGAAGTTTTACGTGATATCAATTTAGATATTCGTGAAGGTGAGTTTGTATCTTTTATAGGGCCGAGTGGATGTGGGAAAACAACGTTATTATCAATTATTGCGGGTTTATTTTCGTCTACTGAAGGCAAGGTATACATTGATGGTGAGGAGATTTCAGCACATAATCAGTCTCTCATTGGCTACATGCTTCAACAAGATTATTTATTTCCTTGGAAAACCATTGAGGAAAATGTCACAATTGGTTTGAAAATCATGGAGCGAAGCAATAAGACACATAAAGTGACTGCAAATGGACTTTTGCAAGAAATAGGTTTACCGCATGTAGGGAACAATTATCCGAAAGAGTTATCTGGTGGTATGCGTCAACGAGTGGCGCTTGCAAGAACTTTAGCGGTAAACCCTAAAATTTTACTGCTAGATGAGCCGTTTTCGGCACTTGATTATCAGTCTAAATTAAAGCTTGAGGACTTGGTTGTTGAAACTTTAAAGTCCTATCAAAAAACAGCGATTCTTGTGACACATGATATTGGTGAAGCAATTGCGATGAGTGAACGGGTATTTCTATTCTCAGCAAATCCAGGTACATTGCATAGAGTATTTGAAATACCTGAGGCTTTACGAAAGCTATCACCTTTTGATGTTCGACAGCATCCAGCATATTCAGATGTATTCCAAATTATTTGGAAGGAGCTGGAGAGTCTTGGATAACACATTATATAAACAGTATCAGCAAATGCTTAAAAAAGAAAAACGTTTTGTTCGATTATATCAACTTATTATTTTACTCGCATTTTTTGGAGGTTGGGAGTTACTTTCAAGGTTTGGATGGATTGATCGTTTAATTTTTAGTTCACCAACGCATGTATGGCACACATTAGTAGAAAAAGTGAGTGATGGTTCTTTAACACTTCACGTTGGTGTTACTTTAATGGAAACGATTATTGGTTTTATTGCCGGAACACTCCTCGGTACATTAATAGCAATAGTATTGTGGTGGTCACCGATGATATCAAAGGTACTTGATCCATATTTAGTTATTCTAAACGCTATGCCAAAAGTTGCTTTAGGCCCAATTTTAATAGTTGCCCTTGGTCCTGGTTACTTTTCAATTATTGCGATGGGGGCGTTGATTTCAATTATTATTACGACCATCGTAGTTTATACAGCTTTTAAAGGGGTAGATCCAAACTTTAGTAAAGTATTGCAAACTTTCGGTGCGACGAGATGGCAAATATTTAAAGAAGTCATTTTGCCAGCTTCTTTTCCAACAATCATTTCTACTCTGAAGGTAAATGTAGGTTTATCTTGGGTAGGTGTCATTGTTGGCGAATTTTTAGTCTCCTCGAAAGGGCTAGGTTATCTAATTATTTATGGTTTCCAAGTGTTTAACTTTAATCTTGTGCTCATGTCACTTCTCATCATCGCATTTTTTGCGACAATTATGTATCAGGTTGTCGAATTGATTGAGAAGATGTTAGTAAAAAATAATGGTTAAATGGTTAAAGGAGGTGACTCGAATAATGAGCCACCTCCTTCATGTTGATAATATTCCGATAAAAACTGAAATTGTTCCGATAAAACGAGATATTATTCCGATAAAAGCTAAAATTGTTCCGATAAATCTTGGCGAGTAGCCTGAACGATAAAGGAGGTGACTCAAATAATGAGTCACCTCCTTTGGCTGATCAGTTAAAATTCTTTATCCATTTGTGGTGAAGTACGATAAAAACGGAAATTCCCAGTTTCGACGCGTGTAATAGTATTTTCTTTAATACGATCATGACATGTTTCACACATATACGTATGAATTGGTCGATTGCGTAATTTTTTTGCTAACGGTAAATTATCATCTAAATTGTTAATTGTATCGCAAATGACACATTTTACGCGCATTGCATTCCCTCCTACTCGGCACGAATAGCTAATACATTTTTGATAGGGTTGTCTACATTTGAACCGTCTCTAAATAATACATGGACAGGGCCACCTTCTAGTAAAGGCTTACCATCTTGGCTGTATTGTAAAATTAATGTATGAGCTTCTTCGATTGTAAATGGACATTCTTTACCACCTTCGCATTCAATGACGATTGTTGTCGCTTCAGGTCTGATTTCAGCATTTTTCAAGAAGTGACATAATTCGATTCCGAAAGTACCAGTTTCCATCCCTTTGCGGTCAAATTTTCGTTCTGATTTTAATGTTGGTGGGAATGTAGCTCCTTCCATAATCTCACGTGACCAGTGTGCACCTACCTCACGCATATATTTAATATCTGAATCTTCTTCAGCTTGTTGTGAGATGAAGTACGTTTTTAAATCTAATTTACGATCATCGAAAATCCAAACAGTGGGATCTAATGTTAATTGGAATGTAACTGCTCCCTTAATAGGAATTATTGTTTCCATAGTAGAAATCCTCCTCAAATCTTGTATATCCATGAAATAGTATAACGCTAATGGCTAGAGATAATAAAGAAATATAATTTGATTTCTCTATTTTCCAATGAAGACACTTGCATTTTTAACGACTAGAAGATAAACTTTATTAAGATAGAATCGAAGAAATATCAGATAATGGGGGCGTCCTCATGGATACGAAATCACAAACTTCTTTTCAAGAGAAGGCTTTGGAGCTTTTAGTTGCTGATGCAGACAAAATCGCTCGCCTTATTCGAGTACAGATGGAGCATTTAACAATGCCACAATGCCCTTTATATGAAGAAGTATTAGATACACAAATGTTCGGCCTTTCACGTGAAATTGACTTTGCTGTGAAGCTTGGACTCATTGAACGCGAAAAAGGCAAAGAAATTCTCGATTCACTCGAGAAAGAACTTTCTGTACTACATGACGCGTATACAGACAAATAAAAAGAAAAAACTCAAACGCGATTTGCGATTTGAGTTTTTTTTCTAGAACGAGGTTTTCCTATGAAACAATACTTAAAACGTTATGCACGAAATTTTGATTACCCATTATTTATAACGGTCCTATTATTAAGCTTATTTGGTTTAGTGATGATTTATAGTTCAAGTATGATGGTAGCCATCGTACAAAAGGGGGCAGCACCCGATTATTTTTATCAAAAACAGGTTACTAATTTAATTGTAGCTTCCTTTGGGTTTTTAGCGGCTGCATTTTTCCCGTACAAGCATTATGCCAATAAGAATATTATGCTGTTTCTTACCGTCGTTCTTGCCGTGCTATTTACTTGGTTAAAAGTAGCCGGTCATGGTGCAGAAGATGTAGGATCTCAGAGTTGGATACGTATTCCAGGTTTGGGGAATTTTCAGCCTTCCGAATATGCTAAACTATTTATAATTTTATATTTTTCCGCGGCTTTTTATCGGAAAGGACAAAAATATACCTTTGAGAAGCTACAACCAACAGAAATTTTTTATCCAATATTCCTCTGGATTCTTGTTGTTGCTTGCGTAGCTTTTGAAACCGATTTAGGAGCTGTTATTATTCTTTGTGGTATTGCCGTATCTGTTGTAGCGGCAAGTGGTATTCCTTTTAAAACGTTTTGGAAGTTTTTCGGGGTATTAGGGGCATTTGGCACGGCCATCCTTGGTTTACTATGGTTATTTAAAGGTGAACTGTTACAGGGTAACCGTAAAGGCCGAATTCTATCTTATTTTAATCCGTTTGAATATGAAAATGATATGGGGCACCAAGTAGTAAATAGTTATTATGCAATTGGCGGAGGCGGTTTAGATGGAAGAGGTCTCGGTCAATCTGTTCAAAAATTGGGGTATTTACCTGAACCACAAACCGATTTTATTATGGCGATTATAATGGAAGAACTAGGTATTTGGGGTGTGATAATCGTCATAGGTGGTCTAGGATTTATTGTATATAAAGGATTTTCAATTGCATTGCGTACAAAAGATCCACTAGCACGTATGATTGCGGCTGGTATTGCGAGCTGGATTGGCTGGCAAACGTTTATTAACCTTGGGGGTGTAACTGGGTTAATCCCGTTAACTGGTGTAACGCTACCTTTTATTAGCTATGGCGGGACATCTATAATAATTCTATCTATAGCCATGGGAATATTGATCAATGTTTCTATGTTTGAAAAGATAGAGAGAAAAAAATCACAATCATAAAGGGGGATATCTATGGAATCAATTAATAAGATTCTTGTAGCCAATCGGGGAGAAATTGCAATTCGTATTTTCCGTGCATGTACGGAACTGCATATCCAAACTGTGGCCATTTATTCGCGGGAGGATAGTGGGGCATTTCATCGCTTTAAAGCAGATGAGGCCTATTTAGTAGGGGCTGGCAAGAAACCAATTGATGCCTATTTAGATATTGAGGGCATTATTGCGATTGCCAAAGATGCTGGAGTAGATGCAATACATCCGGGTTATGGTTTTTTATCGGAAAACGTGGAATTTGCACGTCGTTGTGAAGAAGAGGGCATTATCTTTATTGGACCAACTTCTCAGCACTTAGATATGTTTGGGGATAAGGTAAAGGCGCGTGAACAAGCTGTCCGTGCAAATATTCCAGTGATTCCAGGCACAGATGGCCCGGTTGCTTCAGTGGATGAAGTACTGACATTTGGTGAGCAATATGGATACCCACTCATGATTAAGGCCTCTTTAGGTGGTGGTGGGCGTGGTATGCGCGTGGTGCACACGAAGGAAGAAGTGACGTCCGCATATGAACGTGCCAAATCAGAGGCGAAAGCAGCCTTTGGGTCGGACGATGTCTATGTAGAAAAATGTATTTTACAACCAAAGCATATCGAAGTCCAAATTGTTGGCGATCAACTGGGCAATATCGTACATCTATATGAGCGTGATTGCTCGATTCAACGTCGCCATCAAAAGGTTGTTGAGATTGCTCCATCTAATTCAATATCGGAAAATTTAAGAAACCGAATTTGTGATGCAGCTGTTCAACTAATGAAAAATGTCTCGTACATAAATGCAGGGACAGTAGAATTTTTAGTTGCAGGTGAAGATTTTTATTTTATCGAGGTAAATCCTCGTATTCAAGTAGAGCATACAATTACAGAAATGATTACAGGTGTGGATATCGTGCATGCTCAAATTAAGGTAGCGGCAGGCTATGGTTTGCATGGAGAGGAAATCCATATTCCACAGCAGGCGGATATCCCAATGATTGGTTATGCGATTCAAGCGCGAGTCACAACAGAAGACCCTTCCAATGACTTTATGCCAGACACAGGGAAGCTAATGGTATACCGTTCCAGCGGTGGCTTTGGTGTACGTTTAGATGCAGGGAATGGCTTCCAAGGGGCTGTAGTGACACCGTACTATGATTCCTTACTAGTGAAAATTTCAACATCAGGGATGACGTTTAAAGAAGCTGCAGCGAAAATGGACCGCAATTTAAAAGAGTTCCGTATTCGGGGAGTAAAAACGAATATCCCATTTTTAAATAATGTCGTAACGCACGAGAAATTTATAACGGGTGCCTTTGATACAAGCTTTATTGATACAACGCCTGAATTATTTAATTTCCCTGTGCGCAAGGACCGTGGGACAAAGTTATTAAGCTATATCGGTAATGTGACACTTAATGGTTTCCCAGGCGTAGAAAAGAAATCAAAACCGATTTTTGTGCAGCCTAACATTACGAAAGTTGATAAATTGATTGTCCCGCCGACAGGTACTAAGCAAATTTTAGATACCCAAGGAGCAGAGGGGCTTGTGAAATGGATTTTGGCGCAGGAGGATGTGCTGTTAACGGATACAACTTTCCGAGATGCGCACCAATCACTGCTTGCGACACGTGTGCGTTCACGGGATATGTTTGAAATTGCAGACGCAACAGCGCGCATGATGCACGATTTCTTCTCACTCGAAATGTGGGGTGGTGCGACGTTTGATGTGGCGTACCGTTTCTTAAAAGAAGACCCGTGGGAGCGTCTTGCCAAGCTGCGTGAACAAGTACCAAATGTGCTATTCCAAATGTTACTACGTGGTGCGAATGCTGTCGGTTACACGAACTACCCTGATAATTTAATTCGTGAGTTTATCGCTGAATCAGCGGCATCAGGCATTGATGTATTCCGTATTTTCGATAGCTTGAATTGGATTAAAGGCATGGAAGTAGCGATTGATGCTGCACGTCAGTCTGGTAAAATTGCCGAAGCTGCCATCTGTTACACTGGAGATATTTTTGATGATACGAGGGCGAAATATTCAGTCCAATACTATAAGGAAATGGCGAAGGAGCTGGAGGCAGCAGGTGCCCATATTTTAGCGATAAAAGATATGGCTGGATTATTGAAGCCGGAAGCAGCATATCGTTTAATTTCCGAGTTAAAAGAGACGACAAGTCTGCCAATCCATCTGCATACGCATGATACAAGTGGCAATGGTATTTATTTATATGCCAAGGCGATTGAGGCAGGGGTGGATATCATTGATACGGCGCTCGGCTCGATGGCGGGCTTAACGTCACAGCCAAGTGCAAATTCTTTGTATTATGCAATGAAGGGCAGTAAGCGTGAGGTTCGTGCAGACATAGAAGCGCTTGAAAAATTATCGTACTACTGGGAAGATGTGCGTAAGTATTATAAGGATTTTGAAAGTGGCATGATTAGCCCACATTCCGAAATTTATGTCCATGAGATGCCTGGTGGTCAATATAGTAACTTACAGCAGCAAGCCAAAGCGGTGGGCCTTGGGGATAGATGGGAGGAAGTGAAGCACATGTATTCCCGTGTTAACCTTCTATTTGGCGATATTGTCAAAGTAACACCGTCTTCGAAAGTGGTAGGGGATATGGCGTTATTTATGGTGCAGAATGATTTAGATGAAAACTCTGTACTGACAAGAGGGCAAACTATTGATTTCCCAGATTCTGTGATTGAGTTCTTCCAAGGTTATTTAGGACAACCGCATGGTGGCTTCCCTGAGGTGCTTCAAAAGGTTGTATTAAAGGACCGTGAAGCAATAGTTGTACGTCCTGGTGAATTACTGGAGCCTGTGAATTTTGAGCAACTAGAGGCGGTATTGGAGGAAAAATTAAATCGTCCCGTGACGAAGCGTGATGTGCTGGCGTATGCTTTGTACCCGAAAGTGTTTGAAGAGTATGCGAAAACAGTGGACTCTTTCGGCAATATTTCGGTATTAGATACACCAACATTCCTATATGGACTAAAGCTAGGAGAAGAAATCGAAGTTGAAATCGAAAAAGGTAAAACACTGATTGTTAAACTCGTTTCGATCGGTGAGCCACAGCATGATGGAACACGTGTGATTTACTTTGAGTTGAATGGTCAATCCCGTGAGTTGGTAATTCAGGATATGACTGTCGAAGTGGATGGTAGTTTAGCATTAAAGGCAGATCCGAGCAATCCAAATCAAATTGGCGCAACAATGCCAGGTACGATTTTAAAGGTAGTCGTATCAAAAGGGAGCTCTGTTAAACGTGGAGACCATTTGTTAATTACTGAAGCGATGAAAATGGAAACAACTGTCCAAGCACCGAAAGATGGGATCGTGAAAGAAGTATACGCAAGTGCAGGCGACGCCATTTCAACAGGTGATTTGTTAATTGAAATTGAATAATTGAACAGAAAAAAAGGTTATTAGATGGCTTTTATAGCATACTAATAACCTTTTTTTATGGTTCATCACCAAAACGTGTGGTTGATTTCCGTTCCGGCTGGGCGCTTTCCTGGAGCATGAGGCAACAAATGTTTTTGTGCGAAAGCAAAGTGTCAGCGGAAATCAGAGCATTCTAATTAATTAATGTGGATAAAAATGGTTAAGCAACACACCTGATAATATTGATTTTGCTATATTGTAATAATAAACTTGTCGATTTTTTGACATGTCATTTGCTGCTTTTTAATAGAAATCGTTTAAATAAATAAAAAAGATTCGCCATTGATGTGGCGAATCTTTTTCTACTATTATTTGTTTTTTTCATTATAATTGCTACGTGCAACTAGCAATACCATGTAGCAAAGTAGACCAAATAAAATTGAAATAAATAATGAATGAAGTAACGCGACTGTTAAATTCAATCTAGTTAGGACTATTAACATACCAGCAATCACCTGTAAAATTACTATAATAGAGGCAATAATCCAGCCATAGTAAATAACACGTTGATTTTTATATTCTTTTATAGCGTGCCAAGTTATGTATGCAATCCAAATAGAAAAAATAAGAACAGCAAATCGATGCCCCATTTGCACCCATTCATACATATTATTTAGTGGTGCGAATGGTGTTTCGTTGTAGCAAAATGGCCAGTCAGGACATACTAAGCTAGATTCTGTATGGCGAACAAGCGCCCCTGTATAAACGACTAAATAAGAATAAATTGTGACAGCAATTGTATGCCAACGTAACTTTTTACCAATAAAAACGTTATCGGCATCAAATTTCTGATCCACTTCAAATACAATCATAGAGAGAAGAAGAACGGCAGCAAAGGAAATAAGAGAAATCCCAAAATGGAGTGCTAGTATGAAATCGCCTTGTCCCCACAATACTTGAGCAGCTCCAATAAGAGCCTGTGCGATTAAGAAAAACATCGCTAAGAAACCTAATAACTTTACTTCGCGAATATGACCGAGTTTACGCCATGTCCAAATTGTTAACACAAGAATTGAAATAGATACGATTCCAGTTACGAGACGATGTGAAAATTCAATTAAGACTTCTGGTGTAATTTCTTTTGGAATAAGAGAACCATTACAATCAGGCCAGTTTCGACCACAGCCTAAGCCACTATCTGTTTTGGTAACAAGTGCTCCACCTAATAAAATAAGAAGCATTCCAACGGTAGCGGCAACAGCAAACCATTTCATAAACCTGTTTTGTTGCATAAAATGAGTCACCTACTTTATATATCACATTACAAGAACGTAATGTTACTGCTACTAGATAATATCGAAAAAACAGGTAAAAAACAACTTGTAAAGAGTAGGTAGTATTAGATGTCGATTCCATTTCACAAATTGTTCATAATTTCGTACTTTAACCTTCACAATTCATTTTAGAAAATGTTTTACTATAGATATGTTGTTTTTAATTATATTTCTAGACTAAGCTAATTTTTACAACTTCATCTAAATTTCACTTAATGTCTAGAAATCAATCGCAAATTTCGCTATAGTAAACATTAGCGGAATATGCTTACAAAAATGAAAGGAGAGGTATCATGTCAAACGGTCGTGCACTGACGGCTACTAGAAATGGTGGACCAGAATCAACATCTGCTGTAAAAGATTTTTTAGCACTGATAAAAATTGGAATCGTTAACTCGAATCTTGTCACAACGTTTACAGGGATGTGGCTGGCATTTCAATTTACTAGTAGGCACTTCTTGCAAGAGCTTGATGTCATATTGTTCACCATGCTGGGTGCGGCATTAATTATAGGTGGCTCAGGCGCAATGAATAACTTTATTGATCAGGATATTGATCCAATCATGAAAAGAACGAAGGCTAGACCGACAGTAACGGGTAGATTTAAGCCGAATTTTGTATTGACCATTGCCCTCTCATTTTTAATTGTAGGTGAAATTTTGTTATTTGCGGCATCGTTTGCGGCCGGCATGTGGGGACTAGTAGGAATATTTGCTTATGTCGTTCTGTACTCAATGTGGTCAAAGAGGAAGCATGTTAGTAACACGGTTGTAGGAAGTATTTCAGGGGCTATTCCACCAGTTATTGGGTTTGCAGCTGTTGAACCTGCATTAGGTCCAGGAGCACTTGCCTTATTCCTTATCATGTTTGCATGGCAACCACCGCATTTTTATGCACTTGCTATGAAACGTACTGAAGAATATCGTGCAGCTAATATACCAATGCTACCTGTAGTAAAAGGATTTAAACGAACGAAGTACTCGATGTTATTCTGGATTCTTTTATTATTACCGTTACCGTTCCTTTTACCAGAGCTTGGGGTAGGCTTCTTAGTACTTGCCACAGCATTGAACTTGGGCTGGTTGATTCTAGCTTTAAAAGGCTTTACTACAAAAGATGATATGAAATGGGCAAATAAAATGTTTATCTATTCATTAAATCATATGACAATATTATTTGTATCTATCATCATATTTGCGTTGTTTAGCTAAGTATATGAATTCTTTCTTATCCTAAAGAATTCATATAGACAGAACTAATTTCCTAGGTACACATGAAAATACAACAAAGAAAGAGGGGTTTAATTAAGCTATGATGAAAGGGCTTAAAAAATGGCGTCTTTTTTCACTTCTAGCAGTGATGATGGTTTTCCTTTCTGGTTGTGGTGAAGAATATATTTCTGCACTGAAACCATCTGGTCAAGTAGGTAAAGAACAATTCAATCTATTACTGTTAGCTACGGGAATTATGACGTTAGTTGTAGTAGTAGTATCCGTTATCTATTTACTTGCATTCGTAAAATTCCGCCGTTCAAAAGTTGGCGAAGACGTTATACCTAAGCAAGTAGAAGGAAGTCACACTCTTGAAGTAATTTGGACAGTAATTCCAATTATTTTATTATTAATCTTAGCTGTACCAGTTGTTACCGCTACTTATAAATTTGCAGATGTTGCTGCAATGGACGAAGTAGATGAAAATGGTGACAAAACAGCTCTTACAGTAAATGTAACTGCAAAATTATACTGGTGGGAGTTCGAATACCCTAACCAAGGTATTGTAACTGCTCAAGAATTAGTTGTACCAACAGGTCAAAAAGTTTACTTTAACTTAAAAGCTGCAGATGTTAAGCACTCATTCTGGATTCCTGCTATAGGCGGTAAAATGGATACGAACGTAGATAACTTAAATAAATTCTATCTAGTATTCGATAAAGAATCTAAAGACCTTAAAGACGGCGTATTCTATGGTAAATGTGCTGAGTTGTGTGGTCCTTCACACGCATTAATGGACTTCAAAGTTAAAGCATTAAGCCCTGAAGCATTCGATGCATGGGTAGCTTCAATGAAAGCAACAGAAGGAAAAGTGGCTGACAAAGCTTCAACAGATCTTGGTGAAGCAACATTTGCTAAAAGTTGTTTAGGTTGTCATGCTGTTTCTGGATCAGGAGCAGGAGGTACACCAGGTCCTAACTTAACTACATTTGGTGACCGTAACCGTGTTGCTGGTTTCTTAGAACATAATGAAGAAAACTTAAAAGCTTGGATTAAGAACCCTGGGGAATTCAAACCAGGTAACTTAATGATGAATGCAGAGGGCACTGCGCCTGTTTATGGCGACTTATCCGACGAAGAAATTCAAGCTCTAGCAACTTATATCATGAGCTTATCTGTTGAGAAATAATTTTAGTTTAATGTAACAAACTTTGAGGGAGGTAAAAGTTGTGAGCTCATACACACAGAAAAAGGGCTTTGGAGCAACTGTCTGGGATTACATTACCACTGTCGACCATAAAAAGTTAGCAGTAATGTATTTATTAGCCGGTACATTGTTCTTTGCTATCGCTGGTTTTGAAGCGTTATTAATGCGTATTCAGTTAATGAAACCAAATAACGATTTCATATCAGCTGGTTTTTTCAATGAATTATTAACAATGCACGGAACGACAATGTTATTCCTAGCTGCGACTCCATTACTATTCGCATTTATGAACATGCTTGTACCATTACAAATTGGTGCGCGTGACGTTGCATTCCCATTCCTTAACTCATTAGGGTTCTGGTTATTCTTCCTAGGTGCAGTATTCCTTCACCTGTCATTCTTTATGGGTGGCGCACCTGATGCGGGCTGGACGTCTTATGCATCCTTATCTTTATATTCTCCAGGACATGGTATTGACTTCTATGTTCTTGGTTTACAAATATCAGGGGCGGGTACATTAATATCAGGTCTTAACTTTATCGTTACGATTATTACAATGCGTGCTCCAGGTATGACATTTATGCGTATGCCATTATTCACTTGGACTGCTCTAGTATCAAGTGCATTAATTCTATTCGCATTCCCTCCATTAACTATTGGTTTATTAATGATGTTATTTGACCGTATGTTCGGTGGTAACTTCTTCGACCATTTAATGGGTGGTAACACAATTATTTGGGAACACTTATTCTGGATCTTCGGACACCCAGAGGTTTATATCTTAATATTACCAGCGTTTGGTTTATTCTCTGAGATTATTCCAGCGTTCTCTCGTAAACGTTTATTTGGATACTCTTCAATGGTATTCGCAACAATTTTAATCGGTTTCTTAGGGTTCATGGTTTGGGCTCACCACATGTTTACAGTTGGTCTTGGGCCAACAGCCAACGCAATCTTTGCTGTTGCAACAATGGCAATTGCCGTACCAACAGGTATGAAAGTATTCAACTGGATCTTAACTCTTTGGGGCGGTTCTATCAAAGTTACAACACCAATGCTTTATGCACTTGGTTTCATCCCGTCATTCGTTGCGGGTGGTGTTACAGGGGTAATGCAAGCATCTGCACCTCTTGACTACCAATTACACGATTCTTACTTTATCGTAGCCCACTTCCACTACGTAATCGTTGGTGGTATCGTAACAGCGATCTTTGGTTCAGCACACTTCTACTGGCCAATTTTCTTCAACCGTATGTTAAACGAAACGCTTGGTAAAATTACTTTCTGGATTTTCTTCATCGGATTCCATTTAACGTTCTTCGTTCAACACTTCTTAGGTTTAATGGGTATGCCACGTCGCGTATTCACTTACATGGAAGGTCAAGGTTGGGATCAGTTCAACTTTATCTCTACAATCGGTGCATTTATGATGGGTGTAGGGGTTATTATAATGGTAATCAACTGCTTACTGTCATTCAAAGGCAAACCAGCAGGTCGCGACCCATGGGGCGATGGACGTACATTAGAATGGTCAATTCCACAACCAATCCCATTCTATAACTTCCGTCAAACACCACTTGTTCGTGGTTTAGATCCATGGTGGATTGAAAAACAAGAAGGAAACAAAGAAGTTACATTTGCTGAGCCAATCGGTGATATTCATATGCCAAACAACTCAGCTATCCCATTTGTTATTTCTCTTGGTCTATTTATTGCAGCATTCGGTGCACTTTACCATCCAGATGCAGATAAACCGTGGTCAATTTATATTTTAATCGGTGGTCTTGCAATTACATTTGGTGCTATGATTTTCCGTTCTGTTAAGGATGATCACGGCTTCCATTTACACAAAGAAGAAATTCTTGAAATTGAAGAACAACTTTATGGCAAAGGGGGAAATAAATAATGGATTTCAATACTAAATTTACTCCTCATACTTGGCCAGATCATCCTGAACAAGCTACGATGGAAGGGAAAAATAAAGTTGTTGGTTTCTGGATTTTCCTTGCCTGTGAAGTTGTACTTTTCGCAAGTTTGTTCGCTACTTACCTAGCACTTAAGAACAAAGGGCCAGCTGGCATGGAGTTCACAACACAAAGTTTATTTGAATTGCCTTTAGCTTTCGCTATGACGATGTTACTATTAACATCTTCTCTAACGTCGGTTTATGCAATTTACCATATGCGTAACTTTAACTTTAAAGCTATGCAAACTTGGTTTGGTATTACATTACTTTTAGGTTTTGGATTCTTATGTCTTGAAATCTATGAATTTTATCATTATGTACTCAAAGGTTTCACATTTGACCAATCTGCGTTCTCAACTGCGTTTTACACATTAGTTGGTACGCATGGTTTCCACGTAACTTTAGGACTTGTGTGGATTTCAACGTTAATGATTCGTAATGCTAAACGTGGTCTTAACTTATACAATGCACCTAAATTCTTCGTGGCTGCTTTATACTGGCACTTTATCGATGTAGTTTGGGTATTCATCTTTACAGTAGTATACTTGATGGGAGTGATCGGATAATGTCTTCACACGATACACCTATAGTTGCTAAGTCTCAGGCACAATACGAGTATGACCGTCATCATAATGCCGTTCATATGCGTAAACAAGTAGTTAACTTTGCGATTATGATTTTCTTTACGTTTATCGCATTCGCAGTAGTTGCAGCTGATTTTTCTAAATACTTAATATTACCGCTCGTTTTATTGCTTGCAGGTGTTCAAGTGGTTCTTCAACTTTACTCTTTCATGCACTTAGAAGACAAAAAAACACACTTCGGTGGTGTAATTGGCTTCTTCATGTGGATGGGTATATTAATCGCATTTACATTCTTCTTAGCATTTTTAACAATTATTTGGTGGTAATCACCAAAAAAGCACGTTCTCTACTTTATGTAGGAACGTGCTTTTCTTTTTGGGTACTATTTAGTAATGAGCTGGTAAGAAATAATGTAATTCATGTGGGATTGATTTCCGTTCAGGTTACATTGTTATTGTTGCTATCGCTAGGCTTTTAAAGCGACTTGTCAGAGGATACATGCTATGTGAAAGCTCATCGGACGCCCCCAGGAAGCTTTGCTCTGTGCGACAGCAACAACAAATGTTTTCAGTAGCGAAAGCAAAGCGGCAGCTACAAATGTTTTCAGTAGCGAAAGCAAAGCGGCAGCTACAAAGCGCCCAGTCAGAACGGAAATCAACCCTCATTAAAGTGCCACAAGATACAAAGATTTCCTTGACCATATTGTTTTTCACAATATGAACAACAGTACACCGTACATAGTAATTTGTTCACCTTTCGTTCATTGCAGTATAGCTGTAAGCGTTCTATAATAGGAGTACTGAAGTTTAAAGGAGTGCGTTCTATATGCCACTTAGTATATTTGGTTTCCAAGCTTTATGGAGCCCATACTTAATAGGGGTTCTTGTTTTCATTACAGTCATCTATTTTTTAGTCACAACAAAGTGGCGCAAGGATTTTAAAGTAAGTGAGCCTTTGAAAAAGGGAGAGGCAATTTATTTTGTACTGGCAATGGTAACGATTTATATTATTAAAGGGTCTCCAATTGACATAATGGCGCACATTATGTTTACGATGCATATGGTGCAAATGGCTATACTATTGTTACTTGTACCGATTTTCTTAATTAAGGGGATTCCTTGGTGGGTATGGAAAGTTGCGATTGAAGCACCGGTTGTTAGATCTGTATTTAAAGTACTAACATTACCTGTCGTTGCGGTAATTGTATTTATTGGTCTATTTTCTTTCTATCATTTACCTGATGTATTAGATTATATTAAGTTAAATGAAACATTACATGGTACATATACTTTTGTATTATTTGTTTCTGCTGTTATAATGTATTGGCCACTAGTTCATACGGTGCCAGATGTTCCACAAATGAAGCCTTTGCATAAAATAGCCTATATTATTGCTAATGCGGTATTAATCACACCTGCATGTGGGTTAATTATTTTTGCACCAAACGCTATGTATGAAACATATACAAATGGCGAAGCGTGGCTTAAGGCAATGGAGCTTTGTGTACCAGCTTCCACATTATCTGGTTTATCCCTTTCAGGACCAGAGCTCTTTACAGATATGACACCTGTTGCGGATCAGCAACTAGGCGGAGTTCTAATGAAAATTTTACAAGAGCTTATTTTTGGTGTTTTAATTGGTGTTATCTTTACAAGATGGTATCGATCAGAACAAAAGGATCCTGATAAAATTACAGCTGACGCATTAAAAGAACATCAAAAGAAATGGGAAAGCCAACAGCAACATTAATTGTAAAATAGAAATTTACTTTGTATAAGGAGTTTTGTGAATGGAATTACAAATTTTGCCTACTATAAGTACATCATTCATCGTTATTAGTGCTGTACTTGTAGCTATTGGTTGGGGCTTAATTATAAAAGGAAAAGTAGAGGCACATAAAAAAGTAATGCTTGCAGCAGGAGTTGCAGCACTTACCTTCTTTATTATTTATGTTTCACGTACAGTCTTTATTGGTAACACAGCGTTTGGTGGAGGAGAAGATTTAAAACCATATTATACTTTCTTCTTAATTTTCCATATTACTCTTGCGACTGTGGGAGCTGTATTTGGTATTGTTAGTATTATTTCTGGTTTGAAAACGAATATGAAGCTTCACCGTCGTATTGGACCGATTACAAGTATTATTTGGTTCTTTGTAGCTATTACCGGAGTTTTAGTATACTTTTTACTATATGTATTATTTGAACCAGGTGAAACAACATCTGCCATTAAAGCTATCTTAGGCTTCTAACTTCTTTCAGCGGGTGTCATAAACAAAAAATCATCTCCCTCCTTATTCTTGAGAAGGAGGGAGATTTTTTATGGATGTTTGATTAAATATGGAAACGACAACAACAACGAGTAAAGGACCAATTAAAATACCGAAAAATCCAAATATTTCAAAACCGATAAACATTGCAATGAAAGTAGTTAGTGAGGAGAGTCCAACTTTATTTCCAATAATTCTAGGCTCAATCATACGTCGAACTAAAAATTGTACGATCGTAAGTACGACTAGCACGACAGCATAGATATAATCACCTGTAAAGGCTTTGTATATTGCCCAAGGAAGAAGCAATATAAATGAATCTAAAAAAGGAACGAAATCTAAAATGACTAGTAAGAGTGATAAAATAAGTGGGAATGGTGTTTTAAGAAAATAAAAGGTTCCAAAAGCTATTGCAAAAATGCAAATACCAACTAAAAATTGTGCTTTCATAAAACCAAATAAGGCAAGTTTCACACGGTGTCCTATAAAAAGTATTTTTTGTTGGTAGTGAAAGGGAATAGGAGCTAATATTTTACGATTAATGCTTGGTAATTCTAAAAGAAACATGTATAACACAATCCAATAAACAAAAATATCAAACAAACGTGAAGGGATATACGTAAGTAAAAATGACCAAACATTCACATTTGTTAAAGAAAGTGCAAATTTTTCGATTGATGATAGAGAACGGGCTATCATAAGTTGAATTTGTATAACTAGATCTAAAGGCAAATGATAAGTATAGTTGGAAATCTTGGATTGTATTTGAATCCATAGTGCTGATAGCTGATTGAGGTACTCTGGAATATGAATGATAAATGTTGAAAATTGTTTCCAACTTATAAATATAATGAGAATACATAATAGTAATGTCATACTTGAAAAGAACATAAAAAAAATGGAGGCGACTATTTTGCGTTTTTTTCGGAATCGTTTACTGATCCGTATGATTACAGGCTCTAATAGTAATGCAGTTACGTAGGCAAGTAGTATTGGTAATGACAGGGATATGAACCAGAGAATTGCAACCCCGATAGCTATAACAATTATTGGGTGGCGGAAAAAGGGACGTTTGAAAAATTGTAGCATTTATCTCACCTACATCATGTAAAAGATATAGGTAGTATGAGAAGAAATAATATTTTTACTCAAAATAAAAAAGACTGGACCACCAGTCTTTTCAGATATAGTTAATGCACTGTACGCTGTTGCCAACTTGGTGTACTGTCACCGTCTGACAGATAAAAAAATAAAAATGATTTCGAATGTTTAATCGACATGCATACACCGTGAAATAACTATGTAAAATTATGCCTGAATTTTAAAAGCTTCTAGGTCTAATTTAACCTTTTTTAAGATTTCTTCACATTTTTTTACAAGGTGAGCTGGAAAAACTTCGTCATCGCCATACTCAACGCCGTGTGGATAGTAGTATTTACCAAGTACAGGTTTCATTAGTGTTAGGATTGCATCGTGTGCACCAACATCACCAGATTTTGCATAGGCAAATACACGTAGGTAGTAACGACCTTCACGAGTATCGAAACGCTTATCAAATGTCATGCGTTCGTAGTCCCAGCCGCCATCACATTCTAGACCATTTTGTTTCATGATGCTTACAATAAGTTCTTGATCAGCTGTTAAATTTTCAAGGTTAGTATTTTCAAAATACATCTATAATCCTCCTTTAGTTTCTCGTACAAAGTATACGCTCATTTTTATAATAGAGCATATTCGACATTGTTGCAATGACAACATTGTGTCAACACAATTACAATTGATATAATAACTTACAATAAATGTGATGAAAAGGAGTCATGTATGAAAGCTTTATTTCGCATTTTTATGGCATGTGCTGCGATTGCTTTGATTGGCTTTATGTTTTTTAATACACCACGAGAAAATGAGCCATTGAAAGGCCCGAATGCCAATTCAAATATTATTCCCAAAAACGAGTTAAAACAACCAGAAGTAGGGGCAATGACACGCCCACAAAGCGGGATGTCGACATATATCGGTAAAGAAGTAAAGAAAATTGTGAGTAAATATGGTAAACCAGCACGAAAGGAACCATCATCCTTTGGGTATGAATGGTGGATCTACAATGAAAATGCTTCTACATTTTTTATGGTAGGCGTTCAAAATAATATTGTGACACAAATTTACATAGCTGGTGAAGATATAGATGCTTATCCGTTTGAAATTGGACAGAAACGCGATGATATTTACCGAATGACAATCATTGATTATGAAGTATCTGCGAATGTAGGTGAAAATATTTTCGTTTTCTCAATGAGTGAAGAAGATATGCAGACACGATTGCTTGTAAAATTCGATGGGATTTTTGCACAACTCTATATAGATAGAGAAACAGGTGAGTTAGAAGGAGTTCGCTTTACTGATAGTAAAACGCTTGCTCTTCATCAACCTTATGAAATGACTTATCAAGGGGAGCTTGTTACATCAGCACCACCTTCCTCGTTTTTACAGCAAGAAATCAATGTAGCGAATGCTACACAGCTAGATGATTTAATAAATGTAACAAGGATTCATCATGATTTACCTGTATTAGAAATGGATGAGTCATTAGAGGAAGTAGCAAAAATGCATAGTGAAGATATGAAGGTTCAAAATTTTGTTGGGCATGAATCACCAACAAATGGAGATTTAAAAAAGAGATTAGAGACGCAGGGAATCATTTATAGTGAAGCGAATGAAAATCTTGCAACTGATTATTTTGATGCTATCGAAGCAATGCATGGCTGGCTTAATTCTCCTGAGCATCGTAAAGTCATTTTAAATGATAAATATACTACAGTGGGATCAGGAGTATTTTTAAATTATTATACGCAAATATTCGTAGAACCTTCTTCTCAAAAGCTGGATAGTGAGGAGGACTCTGAAATACCAGAGGAAAATATTGATGAATCATCACAATAAAGTGATGTGGGAGTCTTGTATTAATGCGGGATAAAAAAGAAATTTGAGACTGAAGATAAACTTGGCGAAATCAAGTTTATCTTCAGTTTTTTCGTTTTTTAGCCGAAAAAGATATGCAAATCGGCATCTACATTTTTCGTCACACCGATACATACGCCGTCATATGATAGAGAACTGAAAGGGGGAATGAAGCTTGCAATTAGCTGAACTATTGAAAGACTGGCCATGTAGCGTGACTGGAGGATCTATTCGCACAATTATTACGGGCGTTGAGGATTATGCACAGGCGATAAAGCCTGGAAATATTTTCGTTGTTCGCAAGGGCAAGAAAACATCGGGAAGCCGCTTTGTAAAAGAAGCATTAGCTCGGGGTGCTGCTGCCATAATATCAGAGGAAAGTATTTCACTACCTATTACCGATCAAAATATCCCTTTTGTATGGGTTCCGAATACATCGTTATTTTTATCGTATGCGAGTGCAAAACTTTCAGCCTTTCCAGCAGAAGCATTAACAGTCATTGCGATTACAGGTACTAATGGTAAAACAACAGTGAGTCATTTTGTGAGCCAGCTGTTAAGAGCCTTACATAAAAATGTAGCGGTTATTGGAACTGTAGGATTTTTCATCAATGAACAGAAGCAACAAACAATGTATGAACAATTAACAACATTACAAGCAAAAGAGTTGCATCCGATTTTAAAGCAATGTGTACGAAGTGGAGTTACACATGTTGTTTTAGAAGCTTCATCGATGGGGTTACAGCAACATAGGCTTGATCATTGTGATATCGATTGTGGCGTTTTTTTAAATTTATCGGAGGACCATTTAGAAGATCATGGAGGACTTGAGGCATATAAGCGTGCGAAAAAAAGGTTGGCAGATTTATCAAAAAAGCTAGTGCTAAATGGAGATGATAATTTTTGCCGTTCTGTAGGTATTTATGATAAGAAAAAATCCTGCTCATTTGGCTTTGATAATCATAATGATTTACATATCCAAATTGTCAGTGAATCCATTGGAAAAACGGTACTTTGTTTGCAAACATCATCAAGTGAGCATATTGTAGAAATCCCTTTTGTTGGTAAGTACCATGTGCAAAATGCTGTAGCTGCGTTAATGGCTTTATGGCGTCTAGGTTTCTCCATTGATGAGATAGCAGCGCATATGTGGTCGTTAAGACTACCAGAAGGAAGACTTGAAAAAATAGACAATCCATTTGGAATTGATGTATATGTAGATTACGCGCATACTGCAGAGGCACTACAGGCTGTTTTACAAACTTTTGAGCGCTCGAAAAACCTTTACCTTGTATTTAGCTGTGGAGGAAATCGAGATAAGGCCAAACGATTTGCGATGGGAGCGGTAGCTAGTAAGTATGCGGATGTCATTTTTTTAACAACCGATAATCCACGTGATGAAGACCCTATCGTAATTAACGAAAGTATTATTGCTGGTTTTACTGAACAGCAATATTATGAAATTTTTCTAGATCGAGAAGTTGCTATTCATCAAGCGTTAGCAAAGGCAGAAAAAGGTGATATTGTACTAGTTGCCGGAAAAGGGCATGAACAGACCCAACAAATAAAAAATCAAAAACTCCCTTTTTCCGATCAACAATGTATTCGAGATTACTTTTTAAATCTTATGACTAAGGACGGCGTTGAATGACAAAAAAAGTAGCAGTCGCAATAGCAAGTTTTCGTCCAGTTTCATCTTCAATATCACATTCCATCACAAGTGTTTGACGCCCTTTATGTACAAAACGTCCACGAGCGATTAGTTCTTTATTGGTCGTTGTAGCAATATAAGAGACATTAATATTTGTTGTGACCACATTAAAGCCATCTGGTACTGAACGTGAAGCAAGTCCTCCCATTGCTGCATCAGCAATGGTTGCGATAATCCCACCGTGCGGAACCTTAATGGTATTATGGATAACGGGTGTAATTGGAATACGAACCTCACTGACCTCAGGATCAAATTTCCCGACCATATGTAAGGCAGCATTAATATAACGGCGATGAATACCTTGTTGTTTATCGCGAAGGCCAGACAATAAATGTAGTAAAACTTCCTCATCTTCAGCTGTACTATGTTGTAAAATATCTGCTAGTAATTGTTCTATTTGTCCTTTAGATGATGTGATCAATTAAAAAACTCCTTCATTTAAAAATATCAATAATGTAAAATTACCATAAAATCTGTTATGATGGGAAAGAGATTGGGGGAATTAAAAATGATGATGACCTCTGACTGGGTAATCATTTTGGATGAGGCCGACGCGCTTTGCGAGATGATTCTTTCCTCTGAGCCTGCAAAAACGCTACAACAAGCGTATGATGCTGTTTATAGCGATGTTCAAATAATTGAAGCTATTCACGCATTTAATCGCATGAAAGAGCAGTATGAAGATGTACAACGTTTCGGAAAATATCATCCGGACTATCATACAATTATGAAATCGATTCGTCAGCAAAAGCGCGCACTCGATTTAAATGAAAAGATTTCAGCTTTAAAGATTGCTGAAAATGATTTTCAAGATTTGCTTGACGAGATAAGCCTACTTATTGGAAAAACTGTATCAGAAGCAGTAAAAGTTCCTGTAAGTAATCCGTTTTTTGCATCAGGTTCTTCCTGCGGGGGAGGATGTGGCTCAGGTGGTTCTTGCTCTTGCTCTGCATAGACTTCTTATTAGACTGTAACAAACTCGATGAATTATGAGTTTGTATACAGTCTTTTTTTTATTACAAAACTACTGCGATAGAATCCTTAGAGCAACGGATAGGCTTATTGAAGCGACGGATAAAATGCCCAGAGTGAAGGATAGGCTTATCGAAGCGGAGGATAAAATCGCAAGCGAAGGATAGAATTATCAGAGCGAAGGATAGAATTATCAAGTCGACGGAAAGAATCCCGAGAGCGACGGATAAAATGCCA
>NZ_JARVRU010000180.1:0-32779 GCF_030209535.1 Lysinibacillus sp. fls2-241-R2A-57 | reverse complement strand
AGCAACAAAGCGCCCAGTCGGAACGGAAATCAACCACACGTTTTGGTGAAGAGCCCGGTTATTTGAAACTTCAAAAAATAGGAATTATGTAACAGTTTGTAGATAAATAATACATTTACATTACAAAAAGATGAAAATATCCAAACCGTATTTTCTTTATGGTACAGTATAGTGGTGCAAAAAATCCTTGTGGGTAATTAATCCTATGAAAGGTTAAAGTTGGAAGGAGCTTTATTGATGAGTTCGTTTTGGTCTAGAGAAGAAAAAAATAGTAGATTCACTTACAATCTTTCTTCAATTAAAAAGGTATCCATTATTACAGTTTTAATGACAAGTTTAACGTTTAATGTAGGTTTTGCAAAAGAAAATCATAAAGAAGATTTACATAAAATTTATCACGTTTACGTTGGAAATAAATATATTGGTGCGGTCTCTAATGAGAAAGCTGTTCAAGAAATCATTGCATCAAAGGAAAAAGAGGCAAGTCAAAAATACAAAGAGTTATCTATCGATGCTAGTTCATCTGTTAAAATAATCCCAGAGCAAGTGTTTAGTGATGAAACGAAAGATGCAGAGGTTTTGGCAGAGATTGAGCAATCTTTAGTAGCTCAATCTCCAGCTTTCACATTATTCGTAGATCAAAAGCCTGTAGTTTCTTTAAAGGATGCAAAAGCCTATGAAGATACTATTCGTATGCTAAAGCTACAATATGTTTCTCAGCAAGAGTTAAATGGTTTATATGCTAACAAGCAATCTACGAATATGCCACCTTTACAAACTGGAGAAACGCGCCTTTTAGATGTTTCTATTAAACAGGGAGTTTCAGGTGCAGCACAAAAAGTAGCCCCGAGTGCTATTGTGACGCCTGAGGAAGCTGTGAAATATTTAATGACAGGTTCTCGCGAGCAAGAAACATATAAAGTTCAATCAGGCGATGTTCTTGGCTCAGTTGCCAAAAAACATGGCTTAACAACAGCTGAGCTATTAGCATTAAATCCTGGCATCACGGTTGATACAGTTTTACAAATCGGACAAGCATTAAACGTAACAGTCGCTAAACCATTTGTAACACTTGAAGTAAAGCAGGAAAAGAAAGTTACTGATGAAATTCCGTTTAAGAAAATTGTTAAAGAAGATCCGACGATGTATAAAGGTGAAAAAGTAATTAAACAACAAGGCGTTAATGGAAAAAAAGAAACATCTTATTTATTAACGTCTGAAAATGGGACTCGTACATCCAAAGTGGCATTAGAAGAAAAAATCATACAACAGTCAGTTGATGAAATTGAAGTAGTTGGTACGAAGGTGATTTCTTCTCGTGGTACGGGTGAATTTGTGTGGCCAACAGTAGGTGGCTATATTTCAAGTGAGATGGGTCAACGTTGGGGCGAATTCCATCGTGGTATTGATATTGCCCGTCCTAGTAACTATAATATTTTAGCTTCAGACAATGGTGTTGTAGTCGCAGCTGGTTCTTCAGGTAGCTATGGTAATCGTATCGTTATTAACCATAATAATGGTTATACAACGCTATACGGACACCTATCTTCAATTAATGTTAAAGTAGGACAAGTAGTAGAAAAAGGCTCTGTTATAGGTATTATGGGATCTACTGGAAATTCAACAGGTACACATTTACACTTTGAAGTTGAGAAAGATGGTTCTTTAGTAAATCCATTATCTTATGTAAGTCAGTAATCCATTAGAATAGAAGGCAGTCCAAAATAGGGCTGCCTTTTTGTATAGCTCTTATAAAATCTAAGTTATTTCCCGAGAAATATTTGTCGAAATATAGTTCAATACACTTTCGTATAATGTCTTTGAATTTAGAATAATGCATAGAAGCTAAAAGCATGGTAGAGTTAAGAGTAGTGACTTTAATTAATAAATACACTCTAATACACTTAGTTAAAAAATAGATAAATAGCGAAAGGGAGAAAATAGATGGACAAAACAATTTTAGTTGTTGACGATGAAAAACCAATCGCAGATATTTTACAGTTTAATTTGATAAAAGAAGGCTACAAAGTTATTTGTGCTTATGATGGAGATGAAGCACTAGAGAAGGTTGAGGAAGAGCAACCAGATTTAATGCTTTTAGATATAATGTTACCAAAGCGTGATGGGATGGAAGTTTGTAGAGAAATACGCAAAAAATATGATTTTCCTATTATTATGCTAACAGCAAAAGGCTCTGAGATTGATAAAGTATTAGGATTAGAAATGGGCGCAGACGATTATGTGACAAAGCCATTTAGTACACGTGAGCTTATTGCACGTGTAAAGGCAAATATGCGTCGCTTACAAGTGGTAGCTCCTGCTGCCGAAGAGGCTCAAGAAGAGTCCAATGAAATTGTAGTAGGCTCTCTTGTTATTCAGCCTGATGCTTACTTAGTATTGAAACGTGATGAGTCAATCGAATTAACACATAGGGAGTTTGAGTTATTACATTACTTAGGTAAACATATTGGACAAGTAATGACACGTGAGCATTTACTGCAAACTGTGTGGGGCTATGATTATTTCGGCGATGTACGAACAGTAGATGTAACAATTCGTCGTTTACGTGAAAAAATAGAGGATAACCCTAGTCATCCAGCTTGGATTGTAACTCGCCGTGGTGTAGGATATTATTTACGAAATCCTGAACAGGAGTAAAAAGGAATGCAGAAAGTAAGCTTCTTTAAATCAATTCATGTCAAGTTAGTACTAATCTATATTTTATTAATCCTGCTAGCTTTGCAAATAATTGGGATTTATTTCGCGCGTGAATTAGAGAACAATTTAAAAACCAATTTCCGAGATTCTATTTTTCAACGTGTCGATTTGATGGAATATAGCATTCGCGAAGAAATCTTAAAAGAACGCGATGAAACTATGCCATCTCTTGAAGAAAGCTTGAAAACAATCGTAATGGAGTTTTCTGAAGGATTAAAGGATGTTTCTAATGGAGATATTTTAGAAATACGCGTCATCGATACTAGACAACGTATTCGGGCCACATCTGAGATAGACAATCAAAATTTGATTGGACAGCGCTCGAATAATGATCTCGTACGCCGTGCAATCTCTGCAGAAACATTATTTGAAAACATCAAACTTGATAGTAAAACAGGAAATCGAGTGTGGGTGTTAGCTTCGCCAATTCGAGATGGTGCAGGTCCCGATGATGAAATCGTTGGGGTACTCTACATTGAAGCAGATATTGAATCTGTTTTCGAACAGGTGAATGACATTAATCGTATTTTCCTCGGTGGAACGGCAGTGTCCTTAGTGGTTACTATCTTTTTAGGGATTTTAGTGGCTCGAACAATTACACAGCCAATTGCAGATATGCGTAAGCAAGCACAGGCGATGGCAAAAGGAAACTATTCACGAAAAGTACGAGTTTACGGTACAGATGAGATAGGACAGCTTGCTATAACCTTTAATCATTTGACGAATCGCTTGCAGGAGGCGCAATCGACTACAGAGGCAGAGCGTCGAAAACTCGATTCGGTCCTTAGTAATATGACGGATGGGGTTATTGCAACAGATCGAAAAGGGCGCATCATTCTTATTAATGATCCAGCACTAGAACTACTGCATATTTCAAGAGATATTACAGTAGGTCGTCCGATTGCATCTGTTTTAGGCATTGACCAAGAGTATAGTTTTGAGGATTTAATTCATATGAATGATGCGGTGAATTTAAATTTCAGTACAGCAGACGCACCGTATATTTTACGTGCTAATTTCTCTGTTATTCAAAAAGAAACAGGTTTTATTAATGGTTTAATTACCGTACTGCACGATATTACTGAGCAGGAAAAGATAGAGATGGATCGTCGAGAATTTGTATCGAATGTATCACATGAATTACGGACACCATTAACGACGATGCGCAGTTATTTAGAGGCGTTAGCAGATGGTGCATGGAAAGATGAAAACATTGCTCCGACATTTTTGAATGTCACACAAACAGAGACAGAGCGTATGATCCGCTTAGTAAATGATTTATTGCAGTTATCACGTATGGATAGTGCAGATTATGAGTTGAATAAAGATATTGTTCTATTCCATTCATTCTTTAACCGTATTATCGATCGTTTTGAAATGTCTAAATCAGACAAAGTGATGTTTGAACGTTTATTCCCAGAGGCATCTTATTATGTAGAAATTGATACTGATAAGGTGACACAGGTTATCGATAATATCATTTCCAACGCTATTAAATATTCACCAGATGGAGGCAATATTCGCTTTGGCTTTACAGCGCAGGGGAATATGCTAAAGGTTATGATTTCTGATGATGGTATGGGAATTCCTAAGGAAAATGTGGTACGTATTTTTGAGCGTTTTTATCGTGTGGATCGTGCCCGAGCTCGTTCTATGGGAGGCACAGGTCTAGGGTTAGCTATTGCCAGGGAAATGATTGAAGCTCATGGTGGTAAAATATGGGCTGAAAGTGAGGAAGGTCAAGGAACAACGGTTTTCTTCACATTACCACTTGATTTAGATGATTTTGACGAGGCAGGTGAGTGGGAATGAAATATATAGAACCTGTTAAATCAGTTGTATTATTCCTACTCGTTTTGCTAAGTGTAGTTTTAACCTTTATGAATTGGACATACACGCCAGATTATAAAGTTATTGAAAAAACTGAGGAAAAAGAAATCCAAATTGGGCCACAAAAAAAAATGGAGGATGTAATTCGTCCTTATAAGGCTATTTACCGTTTTGATAAGGAATTTACCGGAACTATATCTAATAATGCAATGGAAGATATTATGAAATCATTTGTAGGTTGGAATGTAGATTTAGTGCGCGATAATAATAACCTTACAGCCGACTCTATAAACGAGATGATTCGTACTAATAATTGCATGACTATCTTTTTTGCTGGTGAAATTCCTTACTCTGCCTTTAGCTCAATTTTTCAGTTTGCTGATAAGGAGCTACCTGAAACAACCTTTAATCGTATGATTATAGATTGGAGTAATTATAATAACAAAGAATTACAGTTGTTTTTCATTAGTAGCAATAATGAAACATTGATGCGTTCACATGTTAGTCTACAAAATGCTAACCAATTTGTACGGAATATTATTGAGCCAGCGAAAACATACGGCTCTTTTAAAGAAGTGGAGCGTGATCGTTTTACTTCACTTTATATTCCTAACGATAAAGTTGAATCCACTAAATATACGTATTTTATCAACGAGAAATCACCAGATGTTTTTAAAGATGTATTATTTACAGAACCAAACGTTGTTCAGCGTACTGATGAAAGTCCAAACTCTGTAAAATATCAAGATGGTATGTCACTGATGACGGTTGATAAGAATTTAAAATCATTGATCTTTGTTTATCCTACTGCAGAAAGTAGTGTAATAATTGAACCTTCTAAGCTCTTGACGGATAGTTTTGAATTTATCAATGAACACGGAGGTTTTACAGCTGATTATCGCTATGTATCGACAAGTACAAATAATAATCAATTAGATTATCAGCTATATTTACATGGATTACCTGTGTTTAGTGATCAGGCTATGAATCGAATTACAACTGTTTGGGGAGATAATCGTATTTTCCGCTACAAACGTCCATACTATTCCTTAGATTTAGATATTCCATCCGAAAAGGAGATTAAAGAACTGTCATCAGGATCGGAAATCGTTGAAAAGATTAAAAAACTTAATAACATTGTATTATCAGACTTAGATGATATTGTGGTGGGTTATTATTTAACTCAAAATAAAAATAAAGAAACTATGACATTAGAACCGTGCTGGTTTGCTATTCGTAACGGTGTATGGACGAATCTGACGCCTGAAACATTAGGAGGTGTCAAAAATGGATTGGAATAGAACAAAATCTATTTTCATATTCGTTTTTTTAATCTTAAATATCTTCTTGTATTGGGTGTATTTAGATCGCTATACTGAAGCGCAGAGCGTAGAGATACCTGGTGAAAAAACAATAGAAGCCCGTTTAAAAGAGGATAATATTACGTATGGTTCACTGCCAAATAGTAATGAATTTGTTGTTTATATTACGGGCGAAGTGCATAAATTTCCAAATGCTGATTTAACCAATAGCAATAGGCAAGAAAATATTACAAAAAATGATACACATTTACATGTTGATTTTGCAAAGCCTGTGAAATTACGAAATAATGATGATACAAGCATTACAGAGTTTGTCCATGCAAACGTTAAAGAAGGAGATTCCTATGCCTTATGGAAGGTAGATCATGAGCAACGAGTTGCGATTTTCTTCCAGAAAAAAGGGAATCGAATGTTCTATTACAATGAGAGTGCCTTATTAAAAGTACAATGGAATGCAGACAACGAAGTTACAATGTATGATCAAACGATGCTTGATAATATTGAAGAAATGGAGAAACAGGAAACGGTCATACCACCACTTCAAATTATCCAGACACTTTATAATAAAAACCTACTAAAGCCAGAATCGCGTATTACGCAAATGAAGTTAGGTTACTCGACAAAAGGTTATTTCACGGAAACGCAAGTGTTTGTACCAACATGGGAAGTAAAAGTGAAGTTAGATGGAGAAACAGAAGAATATTTTGTCAATGCTAGTGAAGGTAATGTTATTGAAATCCAAGGAGACAAGCAAGAGGGCGAAGAGGAAGACTGGGGAGTTGAATGATGCAATTTAGTGTTTTAGCAAGTGGTAGTACAGGCAATTCGATTTATGTAGAGAATGATGATCATGCATTTATTGTCGATGCGGGTCTCAGCGGCAAAAAGATGGAGCAACTATTTACAAAAATCGACCGCAATATGAAACAGCTAAGTGGTATTTTCGTTACACATGAGCATAGTGATCATATTAAAGGGATAGGTGTATTGGCACGAAAATATAATGTACCTATTTATGCCAACAACAAAACATGGCAAGCGATGGATGGGCTTGTTGGTGATATACCTTTAGAGCAACGTTTTGAATTTGAAATGGATACAGTCAAGCATTTTGGTTCATTAGCTGTTGAATCCTTTGCCGTATCACATGATGCCGCAGATCCAATGTTTTATAGCTTTCATGAAAATGGGCGCAAGCTTGTTGTTATTACGGATACAGGCTATGTCAGCGACCGTATGAAGGGTATCATTCGAGGTGCTGATTCCTTCGTATTTGAAAGTAATCACGATGTCAATATGCTGCAAATGGGACGCTACCCATGGTCAATAAAACGTCGTATTTTAAGTGATGTAGGGCACGTTTCAAATGAGGATGCAGCTATTGCAATGAGTGAGGTCGTATTTGAAAAACCAACAAATATTTATTTATCACATTTAAGTAAGGATAATAACATGAAAGAGCTTGCGCGCATGAGTGTTACACAAACTTTGCAATCCTGCGGCATTATTGTCGGAGAGTATTTAAATTTATTTGATACAGAAGCGGAAGAACCGACGAAATTAGTCACAGTTTAAAAAAATGAATCTTTAATGAGGCTGTACAAAAGCATTTTATAGAAATGCTTTTGTACAGCTATTTTTTATACCCATTTTATTTATTTTTCATCTGATTTTAATGTTTGAATCGTAATATTAGGGTAACAACTAACAAATACTAATAAGTGAAAGGATGAGGACAATGAGTAATTTTCAAGATGATGATAAAAACAGTGATTTTCTAAATAACGATGAAATACAGAAATCACCTCTTCAGGAGAGACTCGAACGAGAGGAGCGAGAAATGCAAGAGAAGCGTCATAAAAAGAAAGGCCGTGGCGGAGGTAAGGGTGGTTATTTATTTACCGGCTTTATCGGTGTCATCATAGGCGCTCTACTCGTTTGGCTCATGTTACCTGGACTTGTAAATCAAATGCCAGGTTCAAGCGCCACAGGTAAGAATGAAACAAACATTAATCAAGTTGCAACAGAAGTAACAACTGATGTTACGAAAGCGGTAGACAAGACTTCAGGGGCTGTTGTAGGGATTACTAATATTCAAGAAGTGACAAGCGGTGGACTTTGGAATCCTCCATCTACAACAGACAAACCTGCTGGAAGCGGCTCAGGTGTTATTTATAAAGTACAAGGTGATAAAGCCTTTATCGTGACAAATAACCATGTTATTGAAGGTGCAAAACAGTTAGAGGTAACAATGCCAGATGGAACGAAAGAAGTAGCACAATTAGTTGGTCGTGATATTTGGACAGACTTAGCGGTTATTTCAATCAGTTCTAAAGATGTTAAAACGGTTGCGAAATTCGGTAACTCAGATGTACTAAAACAAGGTGAAACAGTAATCGCAATTGGTAACCCACTTGGCTTAGAATTCTATGGCTCTGTTACAACAGGTGTTGTTTCTGGTAAGGACCGTTCTGTACCGGTTGACATAAATAGTGATGGCACAGTAGATTGGCAACAAGAAGTATTACAAACAGACGCAGCAATCAACCCTGGTAATAGTGGTGGAGCACTTGTTAACCTTGCTGGTGATTTAGTCGGCATTAACTCAATGAAAATCGCTGAATCCTCTGTTGAGGGTCTAGGCTTCTCAATTCCAATTAACTCAGCAATTCCAATTATCGAGGAATTAGAGAAAAATGGTGAAATGAACCGTCCAACAATGGGTATTTCATTCGTAGACTTAACGGATGTACCGTCATTCTACCAACAAGAAACGTTAAAATTGCCAAAAGACATTACAACAGGTGTTGTTATCACAGATGTTGTGAATGACTCACCAGCATCAAAAGCAGGCGCGCAACAGTACGATGTTATTGTTGAAATGGATGGCAAAAAAATCGAAACAGCAATCGATTTACGCAAACATTTATATAACAACAAAAAAATTGGTGATAAATTAACGATGAAAGTATATCGTCAAGGTAAATTAGTAGACCTATCGCTAACATTAACAAATAGCAATTCATTGTAAATTAAAAATCAGTGGGGATTATGGAATCCTCACTGATTTTTTGTGGAATAAAAAGTTTTGGATGACATTTGTTAAAAAACGTATGCCATGTATATAAGTTGATCTTCGTTATGGCTGGACGCCTCCAGGAAGCTTTGCTCTGTGCGAAAGCGGAAAAGCGCCCAGTCGGAACGGAAATCAACCCCACATTATGGTGATGAATAAAAAATATTCGGAAGCAGTTGAATGAATTATTAAGAATGATTTAGAAAATATTGTGGATAACTAGAAAATTGTGAATAATAACATTACACCAACGAATAGCGATAGAAAGCCTATCTTCCATACTCGCTTGTCCTTTGTTACAATAGACTGTGGATAACATAGACCAAATTGTGAATAAGTTTGTGGAAATTTAGAAAAATAAGAAGAGGTGTAAAAATGGAAAAATACAGCTGTCAAAACCATATAGATCACGCTTTAGACATGTTTGTGGCTGAGCAAAAAGAGTTCCCAATTATGGATAAAGTCGAAGAGGATAAAAAGTTATCCACAAAATGTAACTACTGTGAACAGCCTGCAGAATATATTGTATCAAGTAAATAACTTTACACAATATATAGGAATGCCATGTGGATATGTTGATAACTTTTGTGGATAAGTTGTTTGTAAATGAATTGTAAAGGTGGATAACGTGTGAATATAACGATTGTATCAGTCGGAAAACTAAAAGAAAAGTACTTAAAAATGGGTATTGATGAATATGTAAAACGTCTAGGTGGCTATGCAAAAATGGATGTAATCGAGGTACCAGATGAAAAAGCACCTGAGCAACTAAGCGATGCCGAAATGGAAATCGTTAAGAAAAAAGAGGGTGAACGTATTCTATCTAAAATCGGCCCAGATACATACGTTATCGCCCTAGCCATTAATGGCAAAATGAAAACCTCTGAACAAATGGCGGCAGATCTTGAATCCCTCATGACCTACGGCAAAAGCAAAATCGCGTTCGTTATTGGCGGCTCCCTTGGTTTACATGATGATGTTTTGAAACGAGCTGATGAACAGCAATCATTTGGAAAGATGACATTACCGCATCAGCTAATGAAGCTTGTATTGGTGGAGCAGGTTTATAGAAGTTTTAGGATTATGAAGGGTGAACCGTATCATAAGTAAGTGAGGTTTTTTGAAAAACAGAGACAGCACTATTCCATTATGTGTAGATGGTGCTGTTTTTGGTAAACGATATTATAAATTTGAATGGTAGTCAGTTTCAATTCAGCTTTTAATTCATGATCTTGTCATTCTTTTCATGGAATGGACCTTGATAGTATAAGTTTGAAGAATTAAGTTTAGAAATAGAACATGAAAAATATGTATCGAAACAAGATAATCTTGATTTGCAGAAGGTTAGCAAAAGGCTATAAGAGGATTTGTAGTGATTTATAAAAAATTGTTATGTGATAAATGGATAGAGGAGTAGGGAGTGATTTAAATGAATCAATTTCTTCAGATGGGAGAAAATGCAGTTTTAAGTTCTCCAAAAGGCAATGTTACTGTTAGCTACGAAATTTCTAATTCGATAGATATTTCCTTAACAGCTTTCCTTTTGACTGATTCAGACAAGGTACAAGGAGATAGCGGGATTATATTTTATAATCAACCAAAGAGCCCTTCTGGTGTAGCTACGCTTATACCAACTGAGCAAGTAGGTAATACAAAAGTACATAAAATTAATTTTGATATGAGTAAAGTCCCGGAAGGTATTACTAAAATAGCGATCACTCTTACAGAGGATAATAGCACGGGATTTTCAAACGTAAAGAATTTAAAGGCCGAGATAAGTACCGATAATACGATTATCCAATTAACCCCATCTAGTTTCACAAATGAAAATGGAATCGTAGTATTAGAATTATATCTAAGGAATGGTCAGACAAAGGCAAGATCAATCTGGCGTGGATTTGATTCTGGGCTTGAAGGGTTATGTAGAAATTACGGAGTTGAGGTTGAAAATGATGAGCAAAACAAGCCTTCTGAACCTAAAACTATTCAAAAACAAATATCAGTAGAACCTGATAAGACTCTAACTGTTTCTGAAAATAAATATAAACAAAACACGTTGCCATCGATAAGCCTTGAAAAGGTAAAAGGGAAGATAAGTCTCGATAAAGGTCAAAAGCCAGTTATCATTGATAAAACACCAGAAATTACTGCTACGGTATCTTGGAAGACTGGGACAGATTATGATATATATGCCTTAGTCTATACAAAGAATGGAAAGCAGATAGATGTAGCTATGTTTGGGGCGAAAGGAACACCTCCCCTCAGAAGTTTTGGCAACGGGGCAGTGGAACATATGGGGGATATTAGGGGGAATAATCGATCAACTAAGACAGAAGTAATTAAATTAAGGTTAAATAATGATATTCTAGCAGTTGTTCCTGTGGTATATTCTGCCCAGTCAAATGGAACAGGCTCCTTCTACAGATACAAAGTGTCCATGAGTATAGATAATCATAATGGAACCTCCGTTACCATAGTCGCCAAGAATGCAAATAATAATGATAGAATCTATTCCTGTGTCCCCGGAATCCTTCATAATACGCACGATGGAGTTATTATAAGTCCATTAGAGCTTTATAGTACACCGAACTCAGAGCGTAGACCTAAACTTAAGATGGGGTCCTCAAATATGGTAGAAGTTATAATGGATAAAGGACCAATAAATGATTACAAGTAGACTAGAATTATATAAAATTTGAAAATAAAGTAGCTAGACAGATAGACCTTTGATCGTTATATGTCATGTGTCTAGCTTCCTTAATATATCCCATCTTTTTTAATGTTAAGTATATAATGCATTTTTCCTTCGTAAATGTAAAATACAAAAGTTGTTTATAGAGAGGAAACCGCACTTACGTTAGTCGCGGTGAACCGTATCATAAGTAAATGAGTTTTTTGAAAAACGAAAGACAGCATCATTCCATTACGTGTGGATGGTGCTGTTTTTGGTAAATAATCAGCTTCAATCCAGCTTTTAATTCATGATCTTGTTATTCTTTTCATGGAATGTTACAAAAAAGAGCCCCTAGTAATTTCAAATATTTATAAATAATAAAAATAAAATTAACAGTAAATTAACATTCATATAGTTTAATAGAATTGTACATAAGGAATCTACTAGGGGGATTATTAGATGATTAATAACAAACTTGTGAAAAAAGGTGCTACTTTAGCACTTGCTCTAGCTATTACAGTTCCAGCTTTAGCACCGGCAGCAGTGAATGCTCAGGAAAATATAAAAATAGAGTCTGTTAAATTTAATGGAATGAAAGCACCATCTACTATTGAAGAAATGGTAAAAACGTATACAACCGCAACAGTTGACGTGAAATATAGCAATGGAGAAGTAAAAACATTTCCGTTGTCCTACAACTACCTATTTAAATCGGAAGATAAAGTAGCAACTGTTAAAGGGGAAAAAATCCCTGCAGGTACACCAATTGATGTAAACGGAAATCCAATTAAGGATCCAAGCAGCACAGACGGGGAATATTTTGTTTCCGATGCTCCGGATTCAAACAGCTTAATGCTACCTATTAATGGAAAACTTTATATGGTTACACATTATGAATATCAAACTATTGATGCTGCTGGTAAATCAGCATACGGTTTAGTTCCTGCATCTATGTCTTTAACTGAGTTGGAACAGGACAAAAAAACAGGTGAATTGAAACCTGCAAAAGTAGAAAAAATTGATTTTTCAGCAGTAAATGGACTTTGGATTCCATGTAACGGATCATTATCTCCTTGGAATACACATTTAGGTTCTGAAGAGTACGAACCAGATGCTCGACTTTTCTTAGATCCAACTTCGAAAGTAAGAAGTCAAGTTGAAACATTCTCTCAATTCTATTTTGGAGATAAAGCAAAGGCTAATCCTTATTTCTATGGATACACTCCTGAAATTACAGTAGAAGAGAACGGGGAAACATCAGTTGTAAAGCATTATAGTACAGGACGCATCTCTCATGAGTTAGCGAAAGTCATGCCGGATAACAAAACTGTTTTTTACGGGGATGATGGCGGTAATACAGGAATGTTTATGTATGTGGCCGACGAAGCAAAAGATTTATCATCAGGTACATTATATGCAGCTAAATTTAAACAAACTGGTGTTGAAAACGGTGGTTCTGGAGATTTAGAATGGATTAATTTAGGACATGCAACCGATAAAGAAGTGAAAGATATTATTGATAGCGGCATTACATTCAATGATATTTTTGAAACTTCAGATGCGCCTAAAGAAGGTTTTACAGCTATTAAAACATACTCAAATGAAGGGAAAGTTGAGTATTTAAAACTTAAACCTGGCAAAGAAAAAGCAGCGGCTTTCCTAGAAACTCGCCGTTACGCTGCCATTCTTGGTGCGACTACAGAATTTAACAAAATGGAAGGTCTAGCACTTAACGAAAAGGATAAGAAAGTATATATTGCAATTTCCGATCAAAGTAAGGCTATGGAAAAAGATTCAACAGGAAAGGACCCAGCAGACCATATTCAATTACCGAAAATTAAAGCTGGTGTAACGTATCAATTAGATTTGCAAGGTGGTCAAAAGGATAGCGAAGGAAATGCTATTAATAGCTCTTATGTAGCACCATCAATGTCTGGATTAGTTGTTGGTGAAGATTTAAAAGAAGCTGATTCATTTGGAAACACTGCAAATGTAGATAAAGTAGCTAGTCCAGATAACTTAAGTTACTCTGAATCAATGAGAACACTCTTTATTGGTGAAGATAGTGGAGCGCATACAAATAACTTCGTTTGGGCATATAATGTTGATACGAAAGAATTAGATCGTGTCTTATCTGTTCCAGCAGGAGCGGAATCAACTGGATTATTCGCTGCGGATGACCGCAATGGATTCTCATACATTTTCAGTAATTTCCAGCATCCAGGTGATGAAGTAGAAGCTAAGTCAATTACAGCTGTTAATAAAGATGAATTACTTAAAGCTGTTGACGAACAAATTGGTATTAACAAAACAGGTGGTATTGGTTATATCTCTGGTCTGCCTTCTTTAACAAATATGCCAGAATTCACTGCATCTGATGTTCTTAAAGTAGATAAAGTAACAGCAAAATCTAAATCAGTTACAGGTACAACTGAAAAAGATGCTACTGTTCAAGTCTATAATGGGAAAATATTATTAGGGGAAGCAAAAGCAAATTCAAAAGGGAAATTCACTGTGAAGATTAAAGCCCAAAAAGCAGGCACAAGCCTAACTGTTGAGGCTAAAGACACGGCTGGAAACAAAATTGAATCAACAGTCATAGAAGTTAATTCTAAATAATAAACACTTACATTTATTGTGCATGTAAAAAATGAAAAGGGCTGTCATAAAAGTGACTTTTATGCAGCCCTCATTCTATTCCATGGTTTTCTATAAGAATGTATTAACTCCATAGAACTCTATGAACAATTAATTTCTATTTTCTAATCGCCGCGTTTCTCTAGATTTTTAGCAGTTTTACTTTGGGCAACATCCTTTTGGTTTTTAAAGGTACCCATGAGATAGTCATAGGCTGGATTCGTAACACCATACCAGTAATTTTCATTTTTGAAATGATGCCATAAATGAACCTTTTTCATCCAACGTCCCCATGGAGATATTGGCTGAAGAGGGCGATGGGCGATGTAATGCTTCCACTCATAAAATAATAAAAAGAGCATGATACCTGCAATAAATGCGTTTGTCATTACAAAGCTAGATGAAAGAATATAAAAAATGGCTGCTGCAATTGCAATGTTTGGCACACTATACCATAAGGGTAAAAATAATAAATGTAATTCATTCGGATGTGCATGATGGTCATAATGTAAGCGTTTAAGCATTTTTAACAAAAATGCATTCTTTGGTGGTTTCAGATGAAAAAGAAACCTGTGTGTAACATACTCAGCTAAGGAATACATAATCATTCCCAGAATAAAAGCACCCAAAATTACGATAGAGGTAAAATGTAGAATCATAAATCCAAAGCTAATGAGGAATAGACAACTCATGATTACTATATCAGGGTAGGAAAAATATTCTTTAAAATATTTCAATTTCATGTATCACGCCTCCAGCAATCTTTATTTTTTTCTATCTCTCCAAAGAGCCAAGCTTTTCTCCATTGTTGTCTTAGACAACCTTTCCGCTTCCATTGCATCTCCCTTTAATGCAGCTTTTAATAAGTCATGATAATAGTTGAAGGACAACCCACGATGGTCTTGTACAGAAAAAAATCTTTTCGCCATATCTAAATAAATGGAATCGAAGCTATTTAAAATGAGTAGATAGATTGGATTGACAGCAAGGCCAGCACATTTTTTTTGTAACTCCCAATCAAATGCTGCATAGCTTTCTGGACTATCTTTAAGCTGCTCTAGATTGGCAAGGAGAGCAACCACTTTAGGTTGATTAAACGTAACAGCATCACGAATATAAGTCGGAGTCAAAGAACTTCTTAATTCTAATAAGTACATGATAAATTCATCTGTAATGGTATGATGATTCTCAACAATATTAACAAGTGTCGATAAATTCCCATTGCGCCAATAATCATTAACAATCGCAGGCATTCCTTTTCTTCCTGTTATCCATCCACCCCTTCCTAAACGTTGAAGTGCCTCCCGAATAGTTGGACGACCAACACCAAATTTTTTTGCGAGCTCTCTTTCCGGCGGTAAAGTACTTCCTACAGAATAAACACCGGTCAATATGGATCTAATTAATTCATTCTCAATTTTATCTGAGGAGCGTTCCTTTTCTTTCAAATCCTCGTCCCCTTTATTTTGGTAATACAAATTAAATACAGTGGTAATACCAAAAATTATATATTGAGTTTGAATTTTCTGTCAATAGCGAGAGGCGATTTTTTATAAATAAGATGGTTTTTCACGAAGAGTGGAAAAACTATGTAGAAAATGCGGATATTGCAAAGGGTAGGCGAATGGCTAGGATTTAGTAAGTTACATTGAGTCATTCTAACTCAATACCTCATTTAGATATAACGCAGTGAACCGTACCATAAGTAAGTGCGGTTTTTGAAAAGACCACCTAAAACGCTTTAATTATGCGTTTTAAGTGGTCTTTACTTCATAAATATATATCGTTGTAAAGTGATATTTTTAATGTCGTTTTATCTTCTATTTATTAATAGTATATAATAAATATATTAAAAACCGTAAAAATTGGAGGCTTTGAGAGGAGCTGAGATAATGTTCGAACAAATTGACTTAAAAAAGCAGCAGCTGGATGCCAAACGACCACTGCCTAAATATACAGTCCAAAGCCTACGAGAGAAATTATTTTTAGAATGGACATACAACTCAAACGCAATCGAAGGCAATACTTTAACGATTAACGAAACAAAAGTAGTTCTTGAAGGCATTACAGTCGGTGGCAAAACGATGCGAGAGCATTTAGAAGTTATTAACCACCGAGATGCAATTTCTTATGTTGAAGATATTGTCCGAAAAGAAGAGCTGTTTTCAGAGTGGCAAATAAAAAATCTACACCGCTTAGTATTAAAAGGAATCGATGATGGTTATGCAGGTGTCTATCGTGATCAGCAGGTGTTTATTTCGGGTGCTGTTCATACACCACCGCTGCCTTTCAAAATTCAGGAGCAAATGGATGCTTTAATGAGTTGGTACGATGGGGAAGCACAAGCATTACATCCAATCGTTCGTGGTGCGATGTTACATGCGATTTTTGTTGGAATTCACCCATTCATTGATGGAAATGGTCGTACATCAAGATTGTTATTAAATTTAGAGTTAATGAAATCGGGCTATCCACCAATTATTATTCGAGTAGAAAATCGATTGGCGTATTACAATGCTTTAGACAAAGCACATACGACAGAGGATTATGGGGACTTTGTTAAGCTTGTTGCGAAGGAAGTTGAGGCTTCGTTAGATTTATATTTGAGTGGCGTATAAAAAGAATAAACACATTAAAAGTCACCTTTTATAACTTATAACTGCTAGGGTGACTTTTTTGTTGTAGGTCTAAAGGTGGGAGATAATTAGTATTTAATAGAAATATTGACATTTATTTTTCAGGCAACTAAGCTTAATTTAAAACAGAGCTGGGGAGGGAAGACTGCCAGTGGAATTCATTAAATTAAATTGTCCGAATTGTAATGGGAAAATTGAATATAAAGAGGAACAATCATTTAAATGTCCTTTTTGTGAAACTGAAATAATGTTGAAAGAGAATAAAGTCTATTATGTTGATCAGACGATTAATAATTATTATGGTACAGCTTCTGAGAATAAAGCTACACGTCCAAAACAGAATTTAAAATCGCTATTAATTATACCGGTTGTAATCCTTTGTTTATTCCTTGGCTATTTTCTTTTGAGCGACAATCAAACTGAATACGGTAACCATGAGAAAATACCTGTCCGGAAAATGCCTGAAAGCGAAGTTCTTTTATTCTTTTTAAAAGATATTTTTGATAAAGGTGAAGCAATGCCAACTAAAGAAGAAATCGCAAGTATCCGTTATTTGAAGGCATACTATTCTGAAGGTCAATGGCATTTTGATTACAGTCTGGACGATCCGTTTACAAATAAGCAAGCCAAAATTTCGAACTATATTATTATGGATAAGTTATTAAATACACAAAAAATCGAACAAAAAGATTTTGAAGCCTTTACTGGTCTGACGGTATTGAATTTGATGGGCGATTATGAAATATCACAAAGTGAAAATGTAAGCTTCCGACATCTGGAAGGTTTAAAAAGCTATACAGGTAGCTTTAATGAATCATTTAGTAAAATTGCTGAATACTTTAGCGATAAGTCTAATATTGAAGAGCTCTCTATTCAAATTCGAAGTAATGATGAACTTGCTTTATTATTGGAGTTTCCTAATCTTCAATCACTTGAAATTTCGTATTACAGCGAGACGGTTACAGACTTCCCTCTTCTGAATAAACTACCATTAAAATCATTGTCTTTAAAATCTGCCGATGATTTGAAGTGGTTGTCTTCATTAACTGATTTAGAGTCGTTAGCAATAGATATGAGTGAAGCGACAGATTTTAGCTCGTTCTATTCACTGAATCAATTACAAGAATTGAAGCTTACATCGGTAAGAAATTTAAAAACGCTTGATTTTATACAAAACATGCCCAATCTGCAATCGCTTGATCTTGAAAATATGGATATTACGAATTTAGAACGCCTTAGAAATAAGTCTTCATTGACAAAGCTACGTTTATCTAATCTTTATAAATTAGAATTACTTGATATTGTGAACAGCCTGACTTCACTGACCGATTTATCGATAACTGGTTATAGTGGTGATGTGTCACCGATTGTAGCATCCCATTTAAAAAAAGCGGAATTAGAAAGCTCTTTCATACCTAAGATAGAGGCACCTGCTTTAAAAGATTTGACTGTTTATATAAGTGGAGAGAAGTCGTCTTTCAATGGAGCAAAATTACTGAAATACCCACAGCTAGAACAACTTACAACGATGGAGTCTGGCGAGTTTACAGGTGTTAGTTCTTTAAATCGTCTGCCAAATCTGCAAACAATAAATTTAAATGAGACAACTTTTTATGAAGAGACGAGTGAATTATTCAATTTACAGCATGTAAAAACGTTAAATTGTAATAAGTGTAAGTTTCAAATTAATAGTCAAAATTCGTTTAACAACAACAAACTGGAACATTTAACTTTGAATGATGCATATTTTCAAATAGACAATGGTGACTGGGTGAACGAAGTTGATAAGGTTATGCCTTACTTTGCTGGCTTTTCTGCTTTGCGTTCATTCACTATGCAAGATAGTTCACTACAATCATTAGGTTTTATGGAAAATTGGCAACAAATTGAGGTGCTTCATTTGGAGAATAACGCTATTTCAAATGTAGAGCCTTTAGTGAGTTTGCCCAATTTGAAAAAGCTATATATTTTAGGAAATCAGGTGCAAAATAAATCTGTTCTAGACAATAGAATTGTGATTTATTGAGGTGAGGTGGACCGAATCCAAATATTTGGACCGATTTGTTGGACCGAACCCAGATATTTTGGACCGATTGTTGGACCGAATCCAAATACTTTGGACTGATTGGTAGACCGATTCAAGAAATAAAAACCGTATTTAGACCAGTTACGGTGAGCCTTATCTAAATAAATGAGGTTAGTTCATGAACTATTAAGACGTTGTAATGGAATGTCGTACATGTCGTAAACTAGCAAAAAGTAGGTACAAGAAAAATCTCGTACCTACTTTTTTATGTTGCCGCAATTTCCTCTAATTGTTTCCCAAGCTGTAGAAGGGTTAACTCATCTGCGAAGCGTCCTGTAAATTGCAGCCCGTATCATAAGGAAATGAGGCTTTTTTGTATAAAAAGCCCTTATTTTTACATTTTAAAGGGAAATGATCTGGTTTTTGGTATAATAAATGCAGCTATGTTAGCTTGTAGATTTTGACAATCAGCAAGAGAATCTACCTTTTGCTTACTTTGTAGTGTTATTGGGAGGGTTAAATGATGAAAAAGGCAGAAATGATGGATAAGTACTTAGATTCTTATGGAAAAAAAATTAGTAGTGCTGAGATTTGTCATGTTGTAGATTTAATTTTCAAGATTAATTTAGATAAGGTACCTATTTTATCTAAAGCGATGGAAGAAGCAGATGTGGTTTCTTCATCAGCCGGAAATGCACTTATATCTAGAGAGTTAATAGATTCTCATCTAAATCAATACGCTAGCGAAATAACAGGTACAGAAATTCGCAAAATAATAAATAAAATTTTTGGTGTTAATTTAGAAGGGATATCATCATTAGAGGGAGCAAGAATTTCTTTATATTCAAAAGGTCAGTGGATCGTTCAACATGAAAAAGATTTATTTGTAGTACATACTGGAGTAAGAGATGTTGATGTGAAGGTCTTTTCTACAAATTATTTCACTGAACAAACTGGATTAGTAGAATTACCAACTGACTTACAACATGCACTGACGAGTTTAGGGTATTACTTCGATGAGAAAATGGATAGTTACTATTTCTCAAACCCCACAGGTGAAGCTGTTCCAGATGCCTTCAAAGGAAAAACAATGGGCGCTATTCTTGGAGTTATTCAACATTCATTCTCAGATTTATAATAGAAAATATAATTATCCATATTCATAACAGGGATGTGTACAGTTTCGTAAAAAATCTCTGTAAGAAAAAAAAGTCATATAGAGGGAGTATGAGTCCCGATCTATATGACTTTTCATAAGTTCTTACTTTCCAAAGGAAGACAAAAATTTAACTCGGTCTCCCATAGGAGGTGTATTATTATCCGTTAAAACTACTTCCAAGACTGCTGGCCCATTTAAATTCAATAAGTTATTAATCGTATCTTGGTTAATATCTTGTAGTTCCGTTACTTGGAAATTCGGTATATTCATAGCTGAAGCCAAAGCACTAATATTAATTGGATTTTGCTCAAAAGTTGGGTGAGTACGATGGAACTGTAGAGCATGTCCATGGTATACCATTCCTAAACGAGCGTTATTCATAACAATAAATAAAATTGGTAGATTATTTTCTTTTGCTGTCAATATTTCCATTCCATGCATGAAAAAGCAACCATCACCTGTAATACATACAACAGGGCGTTCAGGTTCAGCTAACTTTGAGCCAATCGCAGACCCAATTCCACTGCCCATTGCGCCAAAATGGACATTAATATCATAGGTATCATTATCTAAAACCTTCATGTGATGAATGACATAGGACATAAATTCACCAATATCAATTGTATATCTAGTGGAGGATGGTAAATATTTTTGAATACTTAATAAAACATTTTTCGTATTATACTCCCCTGTATCTCCATGAAGTTCTTTATTTTCTTTAACTTCAAGTGCAGTCCTTTTTTGGATTACCCCTGTAGTTTTTAATTCTTCGATAAGTAATTGTAAACTTAAATTTATATCACCTAACACAGGTATATCAATTTCATATTTTCGATTGAACACCGATTGATCATAGTCCATTTGTATAGAAAAACGATTTTTCGTAAGATTTAAGTTGTAGTTATTTGTTGCTGTTTCTCCTAAACTTGAACCCACGATTAATAATACTTGTCCATCGCCTTCAGCTATCAATTCTGAGGCAGCCTCATGGCCAGCAAAACCGAAAACGCCAACTAGAAGAGGATGATTTTCTGGAATGTATCCTTTTGCTTGCGGTGTTGTTAGAATCGGCCAATTTAGTATTTCTGCTAACTCTAGCAATTGCTCAACTGAATTCCTTACCCCTTGTCCTACCAAAATGTAACCATTTTTTCTTTTTAATAGCTCTTCAGCTACATTTTTAATGGTATCTATATTAGGGACTATTGCTGTTCTTTTTGGTGGAGCTGGTATTTCTATGTTTTGAACTATTTCGTGTTGAACATCAATTGGTATAGCAATATGTACTGGACCAGGCACTCCGGATATAGCGATTTCAGAGGCTTTTACTATTTCTTTTAGTAAATCCTTTGATTCTTTAACGGTTACACTATATTTAGTGACTGGTTGAAAAATCGGTTGGGCATCCAACTCTTGAGAAGCGTTTAAACCGACTGTGTTAACTGGAACAGCACCGGTTAAAAACAAAACCGGTAAATGCTCCCGCATGGCATTTGCAGCACCTGTTACTAAGTTTGTTCCACCAGGTCCACTACAACCAATACATACACTCATTTGGTTTGTGTATTTTGCGTAAGCTGCGGCCATGTATGACGCCGCGCCTTCATGTTTTGTTACAATCGGTGTTATTTCATTCATATCATTGAGTTCATCAAAAAATGCATTGACTGAACCTGCTGGAATACCAAAAATATATCGAACACCCTTACTTTTTAAATATTCTAAGACCGTACGAGCTGCTTTCATCATAAATCTCCTTTATTTTCTAAAATAGATCGCTAATAAAAATATTTTTTCATAATATCTTCAGCCTTCATAGGCTTACTAAAAAAATATCCTTGCATTAAATGACAATTTTGTTCCAATAAAAAATCAGCCTGCTCTTTTGTTTCAACCCCTTCAGCAATAACCTCAAGTTTTAAATTTTGAGCGAGAGTAATAATCGTTTTTGTAATGGCTGCTGCATCATCCGTTAACATTTCTTGTACAAAGGATTTATCAATTTTTAATGTGGAAATCGGCAAATTTTTTAAATAACCTAAAGATGAATATCCTGTACCAAAATCATCAATGGCTAAATTTACCCCAAGTCCCTTTAATTGTATCATTGTTTTTAATGTTAGCTCTGTATTTTTAACAATTAAATTTTCTGTAAGCTCTAGTTGTAAATACTCAGGTGACAGATCTGTTTCTTTTAGGACATTTTCTACAATAGAAAATAAATTATTCTGTTCGAACTGGTGGACGGATAAATTTACGGACATACTAATTAAAGGGTATCCTTGGTTATGCCAATTTTTTAATTGTTTGCAAGCTTCTTTAAGAACCCACTCACCTATAGGAACGATTAAACCTGTTTCTTCAGCAATTGGAATAAACTTATCTGGTGATATTATTCCGTGTTCTCGATGATTCCACCTTAGTAAAGCTTCAACGCCCTTAATTCTGTTTGTTTTATAGTTTATTTGTGGCTGATAGAAGATAATAAGTTCATCTCGCTCTAAAGCCTTATATAAATCATTTTCAAGTTTAATACTTTCAAAAGTTCTTGTATCCATCCCTTCGCTAAAGAAATGGTAGCTAGTACCTGGTGTTTCTTTCGATTTGTACATAGCTGTGTCTGCATTTTTGATTAACGTATCTGTAGTATCACCGTTATCAGGAAACAGACTTATACCAATACTTGTTTTAATGTATATTTCATGGTCTGTTAGGTTGAAAGGTTTAGAGAAAGAAGCATCTATACAATTAATAACCTTCAAAATGTCATTTTCACATTTAATATTAGGTAAATAGATTGTAAATTCATCGCCGCCTTGCCGCGATACGGTTGCACCTTCAGGAACGCATGCACTTAAACGTTTGGCAACATCTTGGAGTAATAGATCTCCATAGCTATGTCCTAGCGAATCATTTACTAACTTAAAACGGTCTAAATCCAAGTATAGAACTGCTAATCTTTCTCCTTTATCTTTTGCATACTTCAGTCCTTGAGTTAGTCTGTCTATTAAAAGAACTCTATTGGGTAAATCCGTTAAACTATCAAAATAAGCGTGGTATTTAATCTTTTCTTCTAGTTGCTTTCTTTGAGTTATATCTTTAAATGTGACAACTTCTCCTACAATCTTGTTTCCTTCTTTTATTAAGGAGGTTACATATTCCACAGGAAAGTTGGAGTTGTCTTTTCTATAAAACACCTTGTAGCTGTTGAAATTTGTATTTAAAAAGGATGAAACAATAATTTTGTCCTCTGTTTCACTACCACTCATAATAATATCAACGGATTTTCCGATTAATTCCCTCTCTGTTTCATAACCCAACATGAGCGCACCAGCTGGATTGCAGAATGTAATGTTTCGATTAAGGTCTAATCCAAAGATTCCTTCACCTGCAGAATTGAGAATTAACTCTTTTTCACGGCTAAGCTGTTGTAACTCTGCTACAACTCTTTCAAGCTCTTTATTTTTGACTATTACTTCTGAGGTTCTCTCCTCGATAATGATCTCTTGCTTTTCCATATATAAAAGGTTTGATAATGTAGATGCTGTAGTGTCAACAATTGATTGGGCTAGCTGTAATTGAGTTTCTGAATAGAAAAATGCTTTTTCTTCAAGATTAACAATAGAAATTTGTCCTAAAATTTCACCCATTGAAATCAAAGGAAACATAACTAAACCATTTATGCCAAAATTGCGACAAATTTCATGATTAGGCCTTTCATCCTCAAATACATTTGGAATAAGAATTGCTTTTTTGGTTTCAAAAACCTCCTGCATTACAGCATCATTGCTTTGGTCAATTTTTATTTTGTTATGTATTTTTAGCCAATTTTCTTCTGTCCAATCACTATCCTTACTCAACTTAGCCGGTTTAACTCCTTTTTCTGTTAAAGGATCTAATAAATGAACACCTATATTATTATTATCTAAAACCTTTTCTAAGTAGAAAAAGCATTTATCAAAGCTCTCTTGTAGTGAGGAGCACATTGATAAGTCACGTGTAACATCAAGCAGTAACTGTTTTTCGTTAATAAGGCGTTCTTTATAAGCTAAGTTGTTTGCGTTTTGAATAGCAACAGCAGCCATATTTACATATGCCTCAACCGTTTGAATTTCTTCATCTGTTAAGTTCATTGGAATTCCATAATCAAATAAAAAAACAAGGCCAAATAACTCTTGTTCAAAGGAGATGGGAAGAACTAATAAAGATTTAATATGAAACCCCTCAACAGCTCTAGGATCAGGTCGATTATCGTTTGAGGTATCAGGAATATAGATGGCTTTCTTTGTTTCAATTACTTCTTTTGCCAGTAAATCTATTTCAGTGTCAATTACATGCATATTCAACGTCCAGCCATTAATAATTGCTGGTTTTCCTACATATCCTCTGAATGTTCCATCTTTTTGCGGCAAATAAATGCCCACAGAATCACATTTGACGATTTCTTCAGATATTGCTAGTGTTACCTGCTCCAATACTTCGCGTAAATCTAGCTTCATGTTTATCATTTTTGTTATATTGGCCAGTCGAGAATACCTCGTTTGTTCCATAGACATCTAAATGAACCCCCTATCTTTTATCATTGTTCTGTAATAATTCTTGTTAAATCTTTGCTTTATTCATCTCGAATATCTCATTTTTTTATTTTACAGTAGTAATAAACAGGTAGGTAAAAAAAATATAAAAATTAGTTAAAAATTCTTAAGAGTATTTTATGTTTTTAGCCATTTGCCTTTTTATGTAGGACTACAAGCCTTCTTAAAGCGAAGTTACAGTGGCGATGGAAGGGTTTAAATTTGAGGCAGTGTATATTCTATTCTATTTGCATCGAAATGAGCCAAATAAAATCATCCTCAATAATAATTTGAATGTCTAAGCCAAGGCTAATCAACTTCTCCGCTTTTAATTGCTTTGTACTTATACCACGACGTTTGTCCCCAAGAATAAGGAAATCTGTATCTGGTGTCACAGTTCCTTGCATAATCCCTCCACAAGCTCGTACTCTTTTCGCAGCTTCTGAACGTGTCATAGCGGAAAGAGCCCCTGTAAAGACAATTTGTTTATTATAAAATGGATGCATCGAGCATTCGGATGGGTCAGAAAGTAAGATGACTTCTATGTTGTCCTTATTTTTATTCATGTTGATTCTCCTTGATTGAATGGAAAGATTTCTACTTAATTATAGGCGGGAATAATTGATATGACAGGATTTTTTGAACATTAAATTGTTTAAGCTTCATTTAATTCCGTGACTTGATAATTTTCCTTATATACCAAATTTTATGATATATTGTAGATAGTTAAATTCCAATATACTTTTAACTATGTACAAAAACAATTGTTAAAATGTATATATTTGTAGTTATTTTCAGGTATGTAAACTTTGTTTAGAGAAGCTAGTGAAATAGTATATTAAGTTGTACCATTAAATTTTACAAGAGGTGTTGTAATGCTTACAGTTAGTAATACTGAAACTTGTCTAAAAAACAGAATTGGTGAAAATACCAATGATATTAAAAAGGTTTGGGAAGAATTTAAGGCTTTTTCAAAAGAGGCAGTTGAAGGAGAAGACGTTAAAGAAATATTATTTCAATGTGGTGTTGATGATTATACTGAAAAGAAATTTTATTTTGACTTTGTACGTCAATTTACTATTCTTGATGAAGAAGATGAATATTCCCATATGGAACAACTTCTCTGTAGTTTTGAATTTAAGCCAACAGATGAGTTATGTAAGTTTAAGGTAACAGAATGGTCAATGTATTTTGAAGATATAGATGAATTTTTTAATCATATAGAAAGTCTCCAAGAGTTTAAAGTTCCTTTGAATTTAAAACCGATAAAATCAGAAGTCTATCAAACAAAAGTTTAGCGTTTTTTGGTTCATCACCATAACGTGTGGTTGATTTTTCGTTCCGACTGAGCGCGTCTGATGAGCCTGTTTTTTTCATTAATAGGGAGCTTTAAGTTTATTTATTACGAAGAACCTTACCATAAATAAAGGCAATTTTAGAAGACATGTACTTGAAAAAGAGCATGTCTTTTCTTTAGATGTGGGATTTATGAATTAACTGTTGCTTTCATTTTAAAACAGTGGAAGTACATAATAAACGGAAATTCGGTAGGCATATTCAGATAAAATGAATATGTCTATTTTTTATGGCATGGAAATTATTTGTAACGAAATACACGTTCAATAGTTATATAAGTGAAAGGGGGCAAAGTTATGGACTTTGAGGACATTTATCAAGCATATTTTCATGATGTGTATTTATATATGAAATCATTATCAGAAGATAAAAATATTGCGGAAGAAATAACACAAGAAACTTTTTTTAAAGCATTGAAGTCCTTTCAACAATTTGATGGAAAGAAGGATGTTCGGGCATGGCTCTTTACAATTGCAAAAAATACATATTTTACGCATTACAAAAAGCAGCAGCGTCAAACAAATCAAGTGGAAGAATCCGTTCTGAACGTTCGACTTGTGGAGCATTTAATGAACGAGGAAGAAGCTTTCGCTATTCATCATTACCTTCACTCAATGGATGAGCCATATAAAGAAGTCTTTTCATTACGTGTTTTTGGTGAGTTGCCTTTTGAAAAAATCGGTCAGCTCTTTGGTAAAAGTGATGGTTGGGCAAGGGTGACCTATTATCGGGCAAAAAAGAAAATAATAACATATATGGAGGCGAAACAGAATGAAAGAGATTAAATGTACCATCATTCAAGATATTTTACCGCTTTATGTTGATGGTGTTGTGAGCGAAGATACGAAAGATATGGTCAATAAGCATTTACAGACATGCCCAGCTTGTCAAAAAGAATACGAGCAAATGACGCAAACACTTTATGTGCCGGTAGAAAATAAAGTGACGTTGTTTAATAAGATTAATAAAAGATGGTATCGAAAAAAAATCATACTCATCAGTACCTCTGTTTTAACGACAGCACTTTTATTATTAGCTGTATTCTCTTATGTTTTTCATTATGAAAAAACGATCCCGTATGAAAAGAAGTTGTTTTCCGTTGAGCAACAGGAAGATGGAACACTAGCTACGTATTACTACGGGAAAAGCTATGCGGGTGTTGTTGCCTCACATCCGATGTCGATTGAAATAGATGGTGTAACTAAGAATGTGAGCTTTGTTTATTTTACGGAAACAATTGCTGATTCACCTAGGAGAAATCTCATTAATGGAGAAAAACAAACGGAAGCCTATCAGATTTCCTTGCCGGATAGTCGCTCGGTGGATGCCGTGTATTACGGAGAATTTGATTTTGAAAAAATTGTTATAACAAAAGAGCAAACGTGGGAAGAACTTTTGCAGGGTAAGACGTTAATTTGGAAGAAATAGAGAAAAATATTAACCTCACTTATCGTCATCAGGGTGAACCGTATCATAAGTAAGGTTTTCAAAAATAGAATAGTTAATGAATCAAAAACTAAAAGTGTGTGAAATTTAAATTGATTTCGCATACTTTTTTTACTAAAGAAGGAATTTATCGATATTCCTCGAACTATTGAATGAAGAGAGGACAAATTAAGAATTTTTTGTCCAACAAACTGGCAGAGTAACTTTAAAATGTTACCTATTCGTATGAATAAGAATTAGAGAAGTATGTATTAATAATAAGGAGAAAAGGAAGGTCCAGAATGATTCAATTCCAAAAAAATAATATTACAGTTTTTCAAAGTGCATTATATATGACTACCTCGGCAATCATTCAAACTAATGAAGCGGTAATTATGACCGATCCTAATTGGTTACCTACTGAAATTGAGGAAATTAAGAGCTATATAAACAACATTAAAGGTGACAAACAACTATATATTATTTACACACATAGTGATTTTGACCATATTATTGGGTCTGGGGCCTTTCCAGAGGCTAAGGTAATTGCATCTAAACAATTTGATGAAAATCCGAACAAAGAAGACAGCATTCAAAAAATTAAACAATTTGACCAAGGATATTATTTGAATAGAAGCTATTCACCCGTATATCCAACTGTAGATATTGTTGTTTCAGAGGATGGGCATAAATTAGAATTAGACTCAATAATCATGACATTTTACCAAGCACCTGGTCATACGCATGATGGTTTATTTACAGTGATTGAGCCTGATGGTCTGTTTCTTTCAGGAGATTATCTGTCAGATATTGAGTTTCCATTCATCTTTAGCGATTATCAAGACTATGTAAATACTATTAATAAAGCTGAAAATATTTTGCTTAATCATCAAATAACGACGCACATACCTGGACATGGTTCGACAACACAGGATCAACAGGAAATTCAAAAAAGGATAGATTGTTCGAAGTATTACTTAGAGCAGCTCCTTCATAATAACGGAGAGCTAGAAAAATTTTTAAGTGGGGAGTATCCATTTTTTGAAGGAATGAAAAGCATTCATACTGACAATAAGAAGAAGGCTAATCAAGAACTTTAAGAAAGAAATGTACTTAATGAGGAGGAAAATCAACATGATTCAAAAGGTTGGACAAGTCGGAATCCCAGTTAAGAAGTTAGATAAAGCAATCCATTTTTATAAAGAAAAACTTGGACTTTCACTGTTATTTAATACTGATAGCATGGCGTTCTTTGATTGTAATGGATTGCGACTCCTGCTAAGCCTCCCAGAAAAAGATGAGTTTACTTATTCCAGTTAAGTTATTTATTTTCAAGTAGAAAATATCAGTAAGAAGAGGATTTAGTAAGGAAAGAAGTTACTTTTATTGGTGAACCACATGTTGTAGCGAGAGTGGGACAAACAGAAACCTGGATGGTATTTTTTAACGACTCAGAAGATAATACGCATGCATTAATGAATGAGGTACAAGTTTAAGAAAGATCGTCTAAATAAATGAGCGGTCTTCTATACTTTTTATCGGCCTCTTTAATACTTCGTTTTTTTAGAATTAATCGCATATATGTATTCTATTCAACTTAGTATTTCTTATCCATAATCGCCCTCTTTCTAATTTTTGTTTAAGAATCCCTTTTTGGGTTTATGATTATTCGCTAATTCATCCGTGCATATTTTCTGGACATTTTAAAATACTATGTCTAGATACTTTATCTAATTAGCAGGAAGGGAAGAGGCATAATTGGCTAAGCACTCAGATACGAGTTGGAAAAAGGATCATCCAAGCACTTTGTTCGGCAACTCTGTCCAAAAGGTAGAGCGTTTGTTGAAGCATGCAAAAACACACCCCGAGGAGATAGCAATTGAGCATGCTTTCAATCAAATAGAACATGCTGAAAATGCTTTTACGAATGCAGTACAATATGGTGAGCATTTGGATACAGTCCAACAAAATAAAGAATATTTAGAGCAAATCAAAAAGCAATTACACGAAATGCAAGGGAAAGTAGAATAACTGTAAGACAACATATAACGTTAAGGAAAAATTATATGCTAAAAAATTTTCTCACCAAATTGGGAAAACTTTAGAGTAATCAGTTTCAAAAAACATAAAAGCCCTTCAATTTTTGAGGGCTTTTTATTCTATAAAAATTTTCATCTCTATGTCTTTCAATCGTCTACGAATAGTAGCTTCTGAAACGCCAAGTATTCGCGCAATTTCTCGATTGCTTTTTCCAGTATCCTTTAAATGCAATAACTTTAACTCATTGATGGCTACTTTAGGTCGTCCGTTTGGATTTCCTCCTCGCCATTCTTCATTTTTCTTTTTACTTCTTAGAAATTTTTTCAGCAATTTCTCACCTTCTTATGCGACAAACTCTAAGTTAGCTTTTGTTGGTTGATTTCTTTTTCACCATCTTTATGTTCCTTTCAATAATAGAGCTTACTATTATTATTATATATGAGGAGTTCTATTAACAGGGGATTTTCGGAAATAGAGAAAAATAGAACATCTCCGAAAAAATGCGACAAAACTCAATAATTAGAGTTTTGTCGCATTTTTTTTGAAAAGCCCATACAACAATTTGTTTCATAGATGAACTATATAAAGCATAATCTTCATCATTTTCATGCCATTCTCGATTGCTAGGATTATTCGGGTCAGTAGAATAGCACCGTCAGCTCCTTGGCGACTTTTTTAGTTTCAAACTCTATTTGTTGAAAAACTACTTTTTTGTTCAAAATCGTGTACATAAAATTTGAAATTAGGCATCTCAAGTAATACTTTATATCATTAAATCACTGATTTATTTCATTTTTGAAGGGATATTATATACTGAGACAATAAAACTGATGTGAAAGGAATAAAATAATGGTTATTGGACAAAAAATAAAACAACTTCGAAGTAGAGAAAATTTATCTCAAGAACAATTAGCAAATAAATTAAATCTTTCTTCTCAAGCTATATCAAATTGGGAAAGAGGAAAAAGTTTCCCAGATATTATGAATATCATTAGTTTATCAGATATATTTGGAGTTAGTTTAGATGATTTATTAAAAGATGATGTTGAATTACAAGAAAAATTAATAAGCTCCAAAAAAGACAAATGGAAAATTACTGGTCAGTCTTTTGCGTTTGTATTAGGACTTGTTTTTATAGTATTAGTAATATATGTGTATTTTACTAAAAAGGAATTTTTAATATTCCCTTTTATCACAGGTCTTTTATTTGTAATAGAATCAATTTTACAATTGAAAAAATTACTAAAATAAACAACAACTATCGGAACGTAATAAAAGCCAATTTAAAATTTATACTTTCAGAGTGTCAACAAGGTCTTCAAAATATGACTGTGTTGACACTTTTTAATTTTTAGCTGCCTCTTTCCTGGGAAATAATATTGGTGATTTTTGTATTTTAGTTAATAGTTAGTTAACACCAAACGATTATTTTATATGGTGTAGTTTGTGCAGGAATACTTCTTGTAGTAGGGCCATAGATGACAATTTGGTTTCTATTTGCAGGGCTTTTTGAAAAAGGCTGCCCATTTTTTAATGAGATAACAGTAGAGGGAGAGAGATTTAATTGTAATTGCCCATCACTACTCACCAATTGATAATTAAAAAAGTCTACTTTTACATTTTGATAGTTATTTTCCTTTACAACGACAAGAGCTCGATACTGTGGTGGGTATATCAAAGGTACAGGTGCATCCCCATCATAATATCCAGTAATCTGATCACCGAGAGTCACAATTTCTTGGTTCACAAAGTAAGTAGAAGGTGAGATGACAAAATTGACGATGGAACCAGTACCATCTTCTATAGTCATAAGTTTATAACAACCTTCCCTTTCCCCATTTTGCCCAATCGAAAAATCCTCAATACGTGTAACGACCCCACGAAACGATTTAAAATTTACCATAGCCATTCCTTTCTCTAAAGAATCTCGATCATTGGTGAGACAGAATCCCTGTCTAATTATTGTTTACTCAGAGGAACTGATTTGAATTCAATTTACGCAGAAGAAAAAGCAATCATAAAATAAGTGCTTTAGTAAAGTATCATTTTAATTTATGTAACACTTCCAATTTAGGTGACTGAGAATGATATTATCATTAATTGGAATGGTTTATATCTTTTATGAATCAATATATACTAGACTATAACGTAATTTTTTCAGAGGAGGGGAGCCTATTGAAGTGGATTTCTAAAAATAAGAAACCCCTTGCATTAGTCATTATTCTTATTATTTTTATTGCTGGTATACTCGACATTAAATATGAAGGATTGTTCTTTCAAATGTTACCTGAATCTATTCAAACCTATTTAGCTGATGTTTTTTAAATAGTGGATTCAAAAGACAGGCATAATTAATTCAAAAAGGAATTGGATTTTTATCCGATTCCTTTTTTAACATCAAAAGCTTTGAACCACAAAGGTTAGATGGGTGTTCTAATAAGAATGTGAAAAATCCACTTAATTAACAAGAGACAAAAGTGGAACATCAATCAAAACAAAAAAGATAACAAACTAAAATTTAACGCAGCTAATAAGGCTGTGTTTTTTCATATTCTGAGTCATCAGTTCTAGAAGGACTATCGAAACAAACCTTGAATATATTGGTAATTAACGATTTTATTTTAGAAAATGGAGATGATAATGTTATGGAAGAATGGGAAATGGCACTTGAAGAGTTTTTAAAAGATTGGAAGTACAGAAATGATGTTGTAGGTGCACTGGTATGCGGTAGTTATGTTACTGGAAATCCTTCAAAACGTTCTGATATTGATGTACATATTATTTTATCTGATGATGTTGAGTGGCGAGAGAGAGGAAATAAAATTATTAATGGTTTTCTTATAGAATATTTTGCTAACCCACCAAAACAAATGCGCAAATACTTTCAACAAGATTTTCAAATCCAAAGAACAATGTCCATGGTTCAATTTATTACGGGGAAGATTTTATTCGATAATACGGGAATACTGAATGAGTTAAAAATCGAAGCTGAAAATTGGCGAAACATGGAATATGATGAACTGAATAAAACAGTTTTAGAAATAAAAAAATATTCACTATGGGATTCATTAGACAATTTAAAGGATTGTTTTGAACAACAAAGAGTGGATTTCCCCTTTGTGTACTTTAACGCATTAGCTAATTTATTTTCTGAGTACTGTCAGTTTTTAAGGTTAAAAAGCATTCCATACCATCAAGTACATTCTTATCTTGTAGATCCAGCCTATAGTAAAAAATATTTAAATAATGTTTGATGTTAGTCTAAATAATGGACACAGAGAATTGGGAGTTTATAAAGTATAATAA
>NZ_JARVRU010000116.1:0-32847 GCF_030209535.1 Lysinibacillus sp. fls2-241-R2A-57 | reverse complement strand
CCGTACGTACGGTGGTGTGAGAGGTCGGGAGTTAATCACTCCCTCCTACTCGATTTTTATCGGAGAGATTTCGAGATTTATCGGAACAATTTTATGTTTTATCGGAAAGATTCTTAGATTTATCGGAATGATTTTTGTTTTTATCGGAATAATACTCAATTTCACCGACATTATTCAGAACTCCCTTAATAATGGTCGGAGAAATTTGAATACCGGAATTAACGATCTCAAGCACTTTTTTCTGAAGTGTTGGAGTTAGTGATAAATTTTCAATTTGTAAATTTTTAAGTACACGATTAAATTCAGGAGAGTTTAATTGGATTTGTTTCATTTTAAATTGCTCCCTTCTCTTACTTCTTATTATGTGCTGTTGTGACAACTTCGACAATCAAACACTTTCGTATAGTTTCTTTCAAGACAATATGGAGTTCAATAGAGTAATTTTTTCAAAGTCTATCATAAATTATTATTTCTGTATTAGGAATTCGTTGGTGAAATTATGGCTCATCCTCAAAGGTTGTGGATGACATTTTTAAAAATATAGGGCTGTATACTAGTTGATCTTCGTTCCAGCTGGGCGACTCCTTGGGGCTCAGCGTCACTGATGAGACCCTGGAGCGAACAACGCGAGTGAAGCGGCTCATCGGACGCCCCAAGGAAAGCGCCCAGTCGGAACGGAAACTACGCTAAAAAAACAAATCGTTTGAAGAACTTCTAAACTAAAGAAAAACAGTGAATCCAAATTTTTCAGATTCACTGTTTTTTTGTTTTTATCGGAACATTAATCACAATAAATATACTTTGCCAAATACTATCTTTATATACGATTTTAAATATTCTTCTGTATTGTGAAATAATAAACATTCCAATCAACATTTTAGTTTGAAATAAACAAAATGTATTTTGTTATGAAAAAAAATAACTAAAAAATGATTTAATTTAACAATTTTAGTTGACAAAAAATATTCAGAATAATATGATAATTACGAAATCTGTGATTAACCGAGAGTTTCATATAATTTTTAATAGAAAAGGGGGATTTTCTTGAAAAGGTTTGGAATTTCGTTGGTGGTTCTTGTGTTAATGATTGTTTTGGCAGCTTGTAGTAATGATAACGGGAATGCTACTAGAAGTAACACAAATGAAATAATCGAAGGTGTGCCTGAAGGTGTACAAAACGGCGTAAAAATTGCTGTATTACGTAATCTAGCTTCAGATGATCATACGAAGCAATTTTTAGATGGTGCGCGTAGGGAAGGAGAAGCTTTGGGGTTCAAGGTGGATACGCATATAGTTGAAAATAATGATGCTAAGTTCCAGGAATTAGTTTCACAAATTACACAGCAAGACTATGACGGAATTATTATTTCACACGGTAAAGAAGACTATTCATATGACATGATAAAGCCTGCAGTTGATAAAGGTATTAAAGTGACATTATTTGATACGGTCGCTAAAAAAAATGGTCAGAGTTTAGATGGTGTTACAGCTACTTTTCAAGATGATTATGAATTAGCTCGATTATCTCTACAAGAAATTGCAGATTTAAGTACAGAGCCTGTAAAGGTTATTAAACTATGGTTTGGAGGACTATCTCCGTTAGATAGACGTCAGGAAATTTATAAAGAATTCGAGGAGAAAGGTGAGATTGTCACTTTGGAAACAATTGGACCGACTAATTTCCAAGATATACAAGGTGACATTGCAGCAAAAGTAAATGCCGTTTTAGCAAAATATCCTGAAGGTACAGTAGATGCTATTTGGGGCTCATGGGATGAGTTAGCAAAAGGAGCTTATAAATCATTAGTAGATAACAAACGTTCTGACATTAAATTAATTTCAATCGATGTATCAAATCAAGATATTAACTTGATGAAAGAAAACAATAGTCAATGGATTTCCACAGCTGCTGTAGACCCAGCGCTAATCGGCCGTATGAATATGCGTTTAATGGCAAAAAAATTAGCGGGTGAAGAAACTCCTGAAGAGTACGATTTAGCTGCAAAGTTAATTAAACAAAGTGATTTAAAAGACGACACGACGATGCTCAATTTAAATGAAATTATTGATGGCTGGGGTGTATCTTCTGATTTTGATGAGGGGTGGATGAAAACTCTACGTGAACACTATTCAAAATAATACAAAGATGACGTCTTGTTTTCAACTTCTTTCAGCGGGTGTTCAAACACCCGCTGAAAGAAGTTATAGCCTCCGGCGGATGTCACGGAATTATGCCGAGGCATAATTGATTAAGACGTTTTCTTTTACCTTAATGTGAAAGGCGTGTTAGCTATGAAAGCCAAGACCGTCATTGAGATGAAAAAAATTTCAATCGAATTTCCTGGTGTGAAAGCTTTAAGTGAAGTCGATTTCCAATTAGAGTCAGGCACGATTCACGCTGTCATTGGTGCTAATGGGGCTGGAAAATCGACTCTTATGAAAATTCTCTCAGGAGCCTATCCACATTATACGGGGGATATTTTTATAAACGGTGAACTAGTTTCTATTACTGATGCGAAAAAATCAAAGGAACTAGGTATAGATATTGTTTATCAAGAAGTTGATACAGCGTTAATACCTTATTTAAGTGTTGCTGAGAATATTATGCTTGATCAACTGATATTCGATAAAAAATCAATTATCAATTGGCGAAAAATCCGTCAACGTGCGAAAGAAGTGCTTAACCGAATTGGTATTGAGTTAAATACTGAAAAAAAGGTCCAAGATATCTCTTTAGCAGATAAACAAATGGTGTTAATAGCGAGAGCCATAATTCATGAGAGAAAATTTCTTATATTAGATGAACCTACTGCCCCTTTAAGCCAGGCAGAAACTGAGAAATTGTTTTCTATAGTCCGAGATTTAGTTAAAAATCATCATCTTGGAATTGTCTTTATCTCTCATCGGCTTCCGGAACTATTTGAAATCTGCGAAAAAATCACCATCATGAAAGACGGAAGAATCGTAAAAGAAAGCTTGATTGAAGAGATTACTCAGAATCAAGTTATTGAACAAATGCTTGGTAAAACTTTCGATTTAGTACATCACAAACAATTAAAAGAAAAAGGAGAAATAGCCTTACAGGTCAACCATCTTGTCGATGATTCAGGCTTGGTCAATGACGTATCTTTTTATGTTAAAAAGCATGAGATTATTGGTTTGGCTGGTTTAGTGGGAGCTGGTAAAACAGAATTATGTAAAGCGATATTTGGTATGTCAAATATTAAATCTGGTGCTATTGAATTGTATGGAAAAACGATTAAAAATCTAACTCCTTACCATGCTGTTAAAAACCATTTCGGATTGATTCCTGAAGAACGTCGTAAAGAAGGAGTATTTGTTGAAGAGCCGATTTTCAAAAATTTATCGATGGCCAATTTACAGCCATTCACACGTTTAGGTAGTTTTATTAAACAAACAAAAGAACGAGAGGCTGCTCGATCGATGATTCAAAAAATAGGCGCTAAAACACCGAACGAACTACAAAAGGTTGCGAATCTTTCTGGTGGTAATCAACAAAAAATCGCAATTGGTAAATGGTTAATGACCGATGCAGAAATCCTTCTGTTTGACGAACCTACAAAAGGCGTCGATGTTGGGGCGAAAAGTGATATTTTTAATCTAATTGATGAACAAGCAAAAGAAGGAAAAAGCGTTATCTATGCAACAAGTGAATTAAGTGAAATTTTGTTAATTACAGATAGAATCTACGTGATGTACGACGGGAAAATTGTGAAAGAATTAGTCACTAGTGAAACGACAGAGGATGAAGTCATGTTCTATGCTACTGGAGGCGAAGCGTATGCAAGAGCGTAAAAACAATCAAGCTCTTATATTTATTAAGGATTGGGCAATTGTATTAGCTGTTATTTTGTTGATTATTATTTTCACCGTTACTATCCCTAATTTTATGCAAACAAATAATGTTTTAAATATTTTAAGAAGTATTTCAATCGTTACGATAATAGCGGTTGGATTAACGGTTTCATTATCTGTTAATGGTTTTGACTTGTCGATAGGTTCAACAGCTACATTGGCGAACTCAGTTGTTGTATCTATGTTTGTATGGTTTAGTATGCCAACTGGTGTATCTATTTTGGTAGCTATTTTAGCCGTTCTTTGTGTAGCACTATTTAATGCATTTTTAATCGTAAAAGTGAAGATACCTGATCTGTTTGCCACATTAGCAACTATGTTTATTGTTGAAGGTGTTGCGATGACCTATACAGGGGGCGGTTCAATCTCTGTTGGTATGCCTCGTTTGGATGGAACACCAACAGAAGGTGAAATTTCAGATTTCTTCTTATTATTAAGTAAGACACCTTGGATTATTTTAATCATGTTAGTCATCGTTATTTTAGTGCATTTATTTTTAACATATACGAAACATGGACGCTTTTTATACGCTGTTGGCGGCAATGAAGAAGCAGCAAAATTATCGGGGATTCCTGTTAACCGTTATAAAATGTTAGCTTATATTTTTTCAGCGGTTTTAGCAGGAATTGGTGGGTTATTGCTCGCATCTCAAATCGGGTCTGCACAAATTAATGCAGGTGCAGGCTATTTAATGCCAGCTGTTGCTGCTGCATTTATAGGGTAGTCATTTGCTGGTCATGGTAAGCCAAATGCCATTGGAACATTATTTGGAGCCGCATTAGTCGGAGTTTTAGAGAATGGATTAGTCATGTTATCAGTTCCTTACTATTCTTTAAATATTATAAAAGGACTTGTTTTAGCATTTGCGCTAGCTTCAACGTATTACAGTAGAAAAAAATAGGAGGTATTGTTATGTATTCCAAATATTTTTTAATGAACGAAGAAGATGTTAAAAGCTATGTACAAGCAAAAATTAAAGATTTTAGTGGAACACTATTTAGTGACGAAATTGGTGATGGCAATTTAAATTATGTATTTCGCGTAAAAAATGAGCAAGGTAACTCTGTCATTGTCAAACAAGCTGGTCCACAAGCTCGTATTTCTGAGGATTTCGTGTTATCTACAGACCGAAACCGAATAGAAACCGAAGCTTTAATAATTGAAGGTGAATTTACCCCTTCCCTCGTACCAAATATTTTACTGTTCGATGAAGTTATGAGTTGTTGTGTGATGGAAGATTTAAAAGGCTTTGAGATTATGAGAAAGCAATTAAACGTATTTAAAACGTACGATCATTTCGCCGAGTTAATTTCTACTTTTATGGCAGAGAATCTTATTCGAACAACGGATTTTTTGCTAGATCCAAAAAAGAAAAAAGAATATCAAAAGCGATTCATCAACCCCGAGTTATGTGAAATTACAGAACATCTAGTTTATACAGAGCCTTATATTAATTTTAAAGAGCAAAATATTTTAACCTCTGGAAATGAAGAGTGGATTCATTCATTTGTATACAAAGATACAGCTCTTCATTTAGAAGTTGCTAAACGGAAAATGCAGTTTTTAACAGAGGCTCAAGCGCTTTTACATGGTGATTTGCATACAGGTTCTATTTTTATTAATGATGAAACATTGAAGGTCATTGATCCAGAATTTGCCTTCTATGGACCTATAGGTTATGATGTGGGGAATTTAATTGCTAATCTAACGTTTTCCTGGGCAAGAGGATTAGCTTACGAAGAGGACGAATTTGTTTCATGGATTGAAGAAACATTACTATCTACTATACAATTATTTCACAAAAAGGCACGAAGCATTTTAGCCACATCAACAGAGCAGTTTGCTGTTTACACAGCCTTACTCGATGATTATATGGATCGAATCAGTCGAGATGCATTTGCCATTGCAGGAATTGAGATGAACCGTCGCATAATTGGCTTAGCTAAAGTAGCAGATATTACGACCATTGAACCAATTGATGCTCGTATAACAGCCGAAAGACGTTGTTTAAAGATTGCGAAAGAGTGTATTTTAAATAAGGAAATTAGCCATATTCAAGGCTATATAAAGCTATTACAAAAATATAAGAATGGGGTGTTGATTTAATGGAATTAAATACAATTGAATGGAAAAATGATACACTCGTTCTATTAGATCAAACAAAATTGCCAAATGACATTGTGTACGTAGAAATCCAAACTGTAGAAAAAGTATGGGATGCCATCCATACAATGATTGTACGAGGGGCTCCTGCCATTGGTGTAACAGCAGCTTATGGGGTATATGTGGCGATTCAGCACTTTGAAGGTTCTGTTACAGCTGCAAAGGAAGAAGTACAAAAGCATGTACAGTATTTAGCCACTTCTCGTCCAACAGCTGTCAATTTATTCTGGGCTTTAGAAAGAATGGAACAGAAAGCCTTGCAAATAGAGACAAATGATTTAGTAGCATTCCAGGATATTTTATTACAAGAAGCGATTGCTATTCATACTGAAGATATCGAGATTAATCGTTCCATAGGTGAACATTTATTGACGCTGTTGGAAGATGGCCAAGGGGTACTAACTCATTGTAATGCCGGGGCTTTGGCTACGACAAAATACGGCACAGCAACTTCTCCTTTTTATTTGGCAAAGGAGCGGGGGATGAGTTTTAAAGTATTTGCTGACGAGACTAGACCTCGTTTTCAAGGTGCCATGCTTACTTCTTTTGAACTCTTTAACGCTGGTATTGATGTTACGTTGATTACCGATAATATGGCAGCGACGGTGATGGCACAAGGCAAAGTACAGGGAGTCATCGTTGGCTGTGATCGTGTAGCTGCTAATGGCGATGTTGCTAACAAAATTGGGACACTCGGTGTGGCCATTTTAGCTAAATACTATAATATTCCCTTTTATGTAGCGACACCAACACCGACGATTGACTTACACTGCCCAACTGGTGCGGATATCCCGATTGAAGAGCGGAGTGTAGTTGAAGTGTTAAAACCAGCAGGACAATATGTCGCGCCCGCTGATGTGAAGGTGTACAATCCTTCTTTTGATGTGACACCCGCTGCCCTGATAACAGCGATTGTCACGGAAAAAGGAATCATTAAACACCCGACAGAAGAAAAGGTGCGTGCAATTTTTAACTAATCAAGGATAGGATGACACGCATGACAAATTCTCTGAAACGAAGACAAGATGAAATTAATAAACTAGTGAACCAAAAAAATTACGTAGAAATCTCAGACTTAAGCGAACGATTTCAAGTATCAGAGATGACGATTCGACGCGATTTAGAAAAGATGGAAAGTGAAGGGTTATTAATTCGTGTATTGGGTGGCGCAAAGCCTATCCAAAAATCCTTTGTTGAAGATAATTTAAATTTTCGCGCATCTGAGAACTTAGAAGCTAAGCAACTAATGGCCCAAGAAGCAGCTACATTAATCCAGGATGGAGATGTAATTGGCATTGATGCAAGCACTTCGGCTGCAGAAGTCGGTAAATTGATTAAAGGGATGAAGAATATAACAGTCGTTACGAATAATATAAGTGTTGCCCTTGATTTAATATCGAGTGAAGTGACGACGATTTTACTCGGCGGTTATGTACGTCCAAACTCTATTTCGACTATGGGAACATCTTTAAAGAAATATATGGAATCTATCAATATCGATAAACTGTTCATATCTGCAAGAGGCTTGACATTACAAGAAGGATTAACTGACTCAACAATTGATGAGGGCGAAGCTAAACAAGCGATGATTCACAAATCTAATGAGGTAATTGCACTTATTGATCAGAGCAAGGTTGGCGTGAAAAAATTATTCCAAGTCATGCCAGCCGATGCTATTTCTACAATTATCGTTGATGAAATTAAACCGTTTAACGAAGAACAGCAAGAAGTCGTTAATGAATTTTTGACAAGTAATTTAGATTTACGCATTGTGCGAAAAAAATAAGTCGTCACCATATTGCGATAAAGCAATGGGAAGGTGGAATTAGATGAGACTTCAAACAGAGCGAGAAAAAGTTGTTCGTCATTGTCAATTAATGATTCGAAATGGATTAACAAAAGGAACCGGTGGAAATATTAGTATCTATGTTCCTTCCGAAAATTGCGTCGCTATTAGTCCAAGTGGTATCCCTTACGAGGAGCTAACCGCTGCTGATATCGTTTTGATTAACTTAGAGGGGCAAGTAATCGAGGGGCATCATAAACCTTCTAGTGAATGGGCGATGCATACAATGGTGTATAAAAGACGTCCAGAACTTAAAGCGGTTGTGCACACGCATTCTATTTTTGCCAAAACACTTTCTTGTTTGCGTGAGGACTTACCTGCCGTCTCTTATTTGGTTGCAGTGGCAGGTAAAGCGGTTCAATGTGCTGAGTATGCAAGCTTTGGCACACCTGCCCTTGGTGAAAATGCACTTAAAGCAATGGAAGGTTCGAAAGCAGTCTTACTGGCTAATCATGGTTTGTTAGCAGGTGGTGAAAATGTGGAGGAAGCTTTTAATATTGCTGAAGAAATAGAACTATGTGCGGAGGTATACGTTCGTGCTAGATCTATTGGTACACCAGTTATTTTAGATGATAAAGAAATGACATATATGTTAGAGCGATTCCAAACATACGGAAAACCACTAGAAAAGAAATAATCATATAAATCCCCCTCGAAAGCTTCTTAGCAACTTATCGAGGGGGATATTTTATTTATCGGAAAGATTTCGAGATTTATCGGAACAATTTTATGTTTTATCGGAAAGATTCTCAGATTTATCGGAATCATTTTTGTTTTTATCGGAACATTTAGTTGTGAAGAAGAATGAATTTACATTATATTCCTTAGATGATAAAATTAATCCCCTATAATGAAAAATAGGGGACGCTGCCAATAACATATATCTCTTTATAGTTATAGTTTAGTTATAATCTATGAGATAGGAGAGCAAAAATGATTGAATTAAGCACGCAAAGATTAAGAGTAATCCCATTAAACGCAAAGTATTTAGAATTACTAATTAATGAAGAAAAGACTTTGGAAATAGAGTTGTCATTAAGTAGTGCAGAAGTTTTTGTTGATGAAGAACTTAAACAAGGTTTGAAGTTTAGACTTTCGAAAGTATTAGAAGATGAGCAAAATTATATTTGGCACACGAATTGGTTGATCGTGTCGAAAGAAAAAAACTGTATTGTTGGTGGTATCATGCTTAAAGGTTTGCCGAATGAAAAGGGTGAGGTTGTAATTGGATACTACACCTTTTCACACTATCAGGGAAATGGATACATGACAGAAGCTGTTACAGCGCTTAAAAATTGGTTACTGCGCCAATCTACTGTTAAATATGTGATTGCTGATACTGACAAAAATAATTTAGCCTCACATCGGGTGTTAGAAAAAGCAGGAGCGATATTATATACAGAAACCGATGCACTCTATTTTTGGAGATTCGTTTAACATCAAATTAAAGACAAAGAGGCAAATAAAAAAGCGTGTTTTGAAAAAAGATTGATCAAAACACGCTTTTTCTATATTCAGATTCAGTACCGGTTCGTTGAAAAAGAGTTAGGAATCTATGTTATATTCCAACAGCTTCTAATTTCATAATGGCACCAAAATATTGTGAAGCAGTGGTAAAGGAGATAAATGCACATAGTTCACTTATTTCCTTTTCTGTAAAATATTCTCGAAGTATATTGAAAATAGAATCTGATATATCGCCCCTTTGCTTTAAAAATACTTCTGCAAATCCTACTGCAACAGATATTTTTTCATTAAAATTATCAGGTTCAGGTTTTCCTTTTGCTTTACAATACTCACAGCCGCTACTTTGAGCTAATGTTCGTCTAACCTGTTCTTTTAATCCAGAAAGTAACAGTCCGTCTTTTTCTAATGCATCTCCTAAGTGTGACCATGCTTCCATTACTTCTTTGTTATGTCCTAAAAGTCTTTGAAAAGGTGTTTCTCCAAAATTAGATTCCTCAATTCTTGTCATTTAAAGTGCCTCCTTGTTATATTAAATATAAGTTAATTATAAAAAAAAAAAATTACAAAATCACATTAAATTAAAGATGAATAAGTGGTAAAATGTTAAAATTATTAACGAATATTGGAGGATTTATTTAAAAATGAAAATAGATGATATTGATAGAAAAATAATAGATGAATTACAAAATAATAGCCGTTTATCAATGAGTGAACTTGGAAGAAGAGTGAAATTGTCTTCCCCATCCATAACGGAACGAGTAAGACAAATGGAGTCATTTGGGTTGATAAAAAAATATACCTTAGAAGTTGATTACGAGAAATTAGATTTACCAATCCAATGCATAATAGAAGCAACTGTTAAAAATGGTGACTATAAGTCTTTTAAAAATTATATAGAGAAACTTTCAAATGTAGAATTTTGTTATCGTATTGCAGGAAATGCTTGTTATATGCTCAAAATGCATTTCGAAACCTTTGCTAAAGCAGAGAAGTTCATTGATACCGTTAGTCCATTTGCGCAAACTGTAACACATTTTATTTTTTCAGAAGTTCAAACAAATTTAAGATTTGATATGGACTGATCATTTCTTATCTAAAGATTACTTCTGCGCGTTACTTCAATAAGAAAGGCCACCAGTATGTTGGCAGCCTTTCACATAAGCACATATTGTTGGTTTGAAAATAGTTGTACTGTTTATAAAAAAGTTTGAATAAAACCTCTGCATTAAAATGGTTCATCACCAAAAGTCGTGGATGACATTTGTTTAAACGTATGCCATATAGGTTGATGGGGGTGGAGACTGGGCGACTCCTTGGGGATCAGCGTCACAGATGAGACTCTGGAGAGAGCACCGAGAGTGAAGCGGCTCATCGGACGCCCCCCCCCCCGGGAAGCTCTGCTCTGTAGCGAAAGCAAAGCATCAGCTACAAATGTTTTATCTGCGCGAAAGCGAAGCGTCAGCGGCAAAGCGCCTAGTTGGAACGGAAATCAACTACACGTTTTGGTGAAGAGCCATTTTATTTACTTACTTATTCAGCAATCGGGCCAAGAATCCACTTTGATCAATCTTTTTTCAAAACGGGCTACATGACGGAAACTGTTAGTATGATGAAAGATTGGTTACTACGTCAATCAAATGTTAAGTATGTGATTGCTGATACAGGGAAAAATAATATTGCCTCACATAAAGTATTACAAAAAGCTGGTGCAACGTTATATTCAGAATCTGAAGAACTATATTTCTGGAGATTCCATTAAAGTAAGTTCTGTATATTGAAAAAATAATAAAGTGTTAAAGTGTTATTATCCCCTTCAAGTAGAAAATGTAGATAGGCTATGATATTAGTCAATGCATTCCTACTTGAAGGGGCTTTTTTTATGAGTAGAACCAATAATGTGTATAAAACTACTAAATTAAATATCTGGTGTAGAGAAGATGCTTTAGCGCATTAGTGGAAAATATGAGTTCGGGGTAAGTTTTTTGGGGGAATTTTCCTTAGAAACTCATGAGTATCTTTAGCTTACATAAAAACTAGTAATGTCTAAAAAATGTCGTTTCCGAATTTGAATAATATGTAATAACACATATACATTATATTATTTTGATTGTATTTAGGTTAAAGTGTAATTATATTCAAATTATGGTTATTTTATGGGTATTTTAATAATTATTGTTGTTGAGGTAGGTGAACGATGGAAAAGTTAGGAGATGCATTGAGTTCTTTTGTAAAAAATTACAGTTTGTTGAGTGAGTTCGAACCATGCTTAAAAACGCTTCCGGTACAACATGAGGATGGGAATTTTAGCCGATTAGAAACGCATTTGACAAAAGAAATTAAAGATGGTGCTGAGCTATCAGGCGGTGAGTGGCAAAAGGTGGCTATTGCGCGTGCGTTTTTAAAAGATGCAGAACTAATTGTCTTAGATGAACCAACTTCAGCCCTAGACCCCATTACTGAAATGAAAGTGTTTGAATTGTTCCACGAACTCTCACGTAATAAAACCACCATTACCATTTCTCATCGTATCGGACCGACTAGGTTGTCAGATCGTATTTTAGTTATGGAGCATGGACAAATTGTTGAAGAAGGTAGTTTCCAAGAGTTAATGGAGAAAAAAGGACTTTATTATGAAATGTATCAAATCCAGGCTAGATATTATGAAGAACCCTTAATTCAAAATAAGGAGGAGTATGTGACATGAGCGAGCAATTAATTTTAAAGGTATCACAATTAAATAAGGTATATGAGGCAGCTGATAATCGTGTTCATGCTTTGAAAAATGTTAGTTTTCAATTATCAAAGGGGGAATGTGTAGCCATTATGGGAACTAGTGGGTCAGGAAAAAGTACACTTCTAAACATTATAGGTGCTATGGATCAGCCGACCTCAGGTGAAATTGAAATAAACAATATGAAACATTATATGAATCAGTTTAAAGAACCTCATGCTACACTTTTTCGACGGGAAAATATCGGATTTGTATTTCAATCGTTTCAACTATTGAAAGATTTGACGGTGGAAGAAAATATTGCTTTACCTTTAATTTTAAAAGGGCTAACCGCGGATGAAGTTAAACAACGAGTAAATGAGATGATTGCACTAGTTCAACTAGAGCCATGGAGTAAGCATCGACCAATAGAACTTTCAGGAGGCCAACAGCAAAGGGTGGCTATAGGACGTGCGCTCATTACAAAGCCACCAATTATTTTAGCAGATGAGCCTACCGGAAACCTCGATTTTAATACATCAACAGAAATTTTAAAAAGTCTATTTGAAATGAAAATAAAGCTCCAACAAAGTATACTGATGGTCACGCATGATGCATATGTAGCAACGTATGCAGATCGTGTATTGTTTTTCAATGATGGTGAGATCGTAGATGAATATAGATGTCAGCATTCGCACCAGGATATGGATACCATTTTACATAAATTCAAAGTCATAATGGAGAGAAATGTATGATAAATTCGGTCTCACAATTAGCATTCCGTTTTTTTAAGCATAGTAGATTGCTTGTCTTGACATCGGTGTTAGGAATCCTTTTATCTATTTCTTTAATTATAACAATGATGATGTTTATTTCCTCTGCGAAACAATCGATGGTAGATGAACTCGAAATGATGTTTGGAGATATGGATTTAGCGGTTGGCTACAATGATGATGATGGCAAAGTAATTAATCAAGAGCTCTATAATCGTTTAACAGAAATACCTATGGTTGATAAGCATTCTGGTGTGTTGTTAACACATTTATATATAGAGCAAATTAATGGTTATGTGTATACAATTGGAGCGAATAGTGATGAATTAACCAAGAGTCGCTATCATTTTAACGAGGATCTTAACTATGGTGAAATAATTTTAAATGAATCTCTAGCAGAGAAGTTAGCAGTCTCAATAGGAGATCCTGTGATAATTGAAGGTGTCACGTATTATGTAAAAGAAATCAAATCTGATTTAGTTCAAGCCGGACCTACTGTTCATAATATAGTTGTGAATAGCAAGCAGCTTCAAGAAATAAAGGAAGACCAAAATAAGACGGATGCTGTGGCAACGTACATTTTAATGACAGTACATGAAGAAGAAAAAATCTATAATGCAGTGGAACAAATACGTAAGATAGACCCAGATTTACGCATTGACATCGCTAAAGAAGAAGATTTTATAAAAAATAATTTAAATCTTCTGTATCAATATATGGTTGTTTTATCTGTGCTCGTGATTTTAATGACTTCTTTATTTATCATAACGAACTTTGATGTCTTTTTATATAAATACAAGAATCAGCTCGCTATTATGCGTTCAGTGGGGGCTTCGACACGTCAGGTTTTTCAAGTAATGTTCATTCAATCCTTCTTTATAAACATATTAGGATGTTTGGGAGGACTGCTTGTAACGTATTTAACGTATGGTTTTCTATATCCAGGTTTAGAAACATTGTTAGGGTTAAATGTACAGGAAAAAACTTTTAATATTGGATTAGCTACTACTATAACAGCAATTGGTTTTGTTATTTTACAAGTAGGTATGTTGATTCCAGTATATAAAAGCAGTAGAATCTTACCTTTGAAAATAGTTCAGTCTAATGAAACTATAGATGTTTCTTATCCAAAATTACGTTGGAGGATAGGCTGTATAAGTCTAATAATAAGTTGTGTATTAATAATACTATCAAAAATAATTGCGGATCAACGAATTGAGCTCGTATTAATTGCAGCACTGATGTTTTTAGTAGGAGTTGTATTGCTACTTCCGTTCATCGTTAAATCTCTGTTGTATTCCATCCAGCGTTTAATTAAACCTAGTTTAGGAAATGTTGCATATACAGCTATTAATATGATGATTCCTCAAACAAAGCGAAATGCCTTTGTTATTACCATCATTGTCTTAATGGTTACTGTAACACTATTTGGTTCTAGCTTTATCCAAACTATAAAAATTTCAGATGAAAATTATATCCATGATCAGTATTACACAGATATTTTAATTAGTGCACCAATAACTGATCAACAATATTTTAGTCCTCAAGAGCTACGTGAAGCATTGCAGAAAGTTAATGCATTAGATTCTACGATGCTATTTAGTGTAAGTGCTAGTGGAAAAATATCGAAATCTACAGAAGAACAGCTCAAAACGGGTATTCCTTATGTGTATACTTTTTTTGAGGATTTAACAGCTAATTTTAGTAATACAGCAACAGGTATAATTCTCACAAAGAGCTTGGCCGACCAATTAAATACTAAAATAGGAGATCAACTAGATTTTATGTCAGTTGATGCGGAGGATTTCCAGGTAGCTGAAGTCGTGGATATTGTTGAATCGCTACCTAATGATTACCAGTTTACGATTGACTTTAGAAGTACATTTGGAAGGAAATTAAATTCTAACGACGAAAAATTTAAACCAATTATAGAATATGTATATATTGAATCAGTTGATCATGAAGCAGCACTAGGGGGGCTACAGGAGGTTGTTCGACAATTCCCTGAGTTACAAGTAAGTAGTTATGATGAAAGCTTGGCGCAATCAAAAGAAATGTCGATGCAACGAACGGCAATCTTTATTATTGTATTAATGATTATTTTAATAAGTGTAATGCTAGGTATCATAAATACCTTAATTAGCAATATTAATTCTAAAAGGAGAGAATTGTCGATATTAAGAGTTATTTCGATGACTAAGAATGATATTGTCCGGTTTATTACAACGCAAGTAATATGTTATATCGTTCTTGGAGTGGCGATTGGAACTGCAATAGGGCTTATTTTTACATGGATTGTCAGTCAAATCGATAAAACGCTGTTAATAATAAATTTCGATTTATATGGACTAGTAGTAGGGTGTATGTTCTTGCTTACATTGATGGTATTTATACCATATGGATTGAAGATTGGAAACCTTCATATAATGGATGAGTTAACTCAAGATAATAAATAGCTTTAAAATTAATGAACTGATGTAACGGAGATAGATAGTGATTATGAATCCCACTTGAATAGATAATGTAAAAAGGCTGGGACATAACTGGTCAAAACCTAAAAAAGCGCGAGAAATCAATTTTAGAAACGTTGATTTCTCGCGCTTTTCTGTTGTAAAAATTTTTAATTTTACTTTGAAAATATACATATGTCCCAGCCTCATACTTTTCTACTTTGGGGGTTTTTCAAAGTGCAATATCTTTTACCTAGTAGTAGGAGCGTTAGAAAAATAAAAAGCAAGGTGTACGGAACTATCTTTCACTCTATCAAGAGTATTTTACATATCATACGAATGTCATCGACAGTTACAGGGTGAGGGGCTTTTATCACAATTTTTGACGATTCATTCACCAAGTACCGATTGTATATCGACTCTAGATGGCTACAAATTCCATTTTAAAGTGACTACTTAGTAGGGAAAGATATTTGTTTTTTATTTATCTTCCTCACTAGCACCACAATCCCAACAAAAAAAATTGCGCCAGCTGTATCCAAAATAACATCCTGTCCGTTCATCGTGCGTCCTGGTGTAAAGCTTTGGCGAAGCTCATCCAGCACTGCAATAAGAGCTGTTCCAGCAATAGCGACACCTACAGCGAACCGACGTTGCCCCCAGGCAAAATAAATACCGAGTGCAATACAACCAAATCCAACAAAATGCGTTAATTTCCGAATTAAAAATTCTACAAATTTAAAGTAACCACGCTCTTCAACAGAAACAACTGTGTCCCAATAAGGAATTTTTAAAACAGATAATTGTTTCTCAAAAGGTTTATTTGCCAATACTTGCTCCAATTCAGGAATAATAGACTGCTGTTCATAGGTCATGCTAGAGGAAATAGCAAGCACTACTAAAAATGCGATTAAGATAAGCCATTTTTTCATCGGTGATCTATATATTGTTCTGTTTTTGTTAGTTCATTTACTGCTGTAAAATCTGTTATTGAATCAATTTTTTCATAGGCAGCGAGTGTTTGTGCCAGCTGTTCCTGTGAGCTTGCACCTATTACTGTTGAGGCTATAGTAGGTTCCTTTAAATTAAAGGCAATTGCGAGTGCATGTAAATCATCATAATGTGAAGCCAAGCCTGTTAATGTTGTTGTTAACTCGTCTGCCGTATATGTGTTAAATCCATTGGCACGCTGTAAACGTTCTTTCCAACTATTAGTTAATAAACCCTTTGCAACGGTACCGCGTGTTACAACGGAAGATCCTTCACTTGCAATAAAGTCGAGCCATTCCTCTGGACGGCGATCTAAAGCACTATATTGCATCATGACACTTTTCGCAGAACTTGCTGGTAAAAAACGCTTTAGTACATTTGGGCGAATAGAGGAAATACCATATTCTCGAATCAATCCATCCATTTTTAACCCTTCAAATGTGTCGATAATGCCATCCCAGTCGTCCTCAATAGTGCCACCATGTAACTGATAAACATCAATATAGTCAGTATCTAGTCGTTTCAAGCTAGCGTGTAGAGCTTCCTTTATATAAGACGGGGATGCATCCCAATGCCAACCTTCTTTACCTTCTGTCCATCGATTACCAACTTTTGTAGCGACGATAACATCCTGACGGCGCTTCCCTAAAATAGCGCCAATAATTTCTTCATTTGCCCCAAAATCATATAAATCGGCTGTATCGATATAATTAATGCCAGCATCTAGTGCCATATCGACAATAGCAGCTGCCTTTTTCTTATCTGTCGAAAGAGACATGCCCCCTAAACTTATTTCTGAAATAAACAATTCACTTGAGCCAAGCTGTCTTTTTTTCATGTGAATGACCTCCTTCGATTTCTCTACTTGTAATGGTACAATGAACATATCTGAAGAACAAGCGAGGTTATAGTCAATGAAAAAGTTTGAGGAAAAAACGACAAAGACTACGCCCATTTATGACGGGAAAATTGTGAAATTACAGGTTGATGATGTCACTTTACCGAATGGTAATGTTGCAAAAAGAGAAATTATTAAGCATCCAGGTGCCGTTGCTGTTATTGCAGTTACCGATGAAGGAAAGTTAGTATTGGTGGAGCAATATCGTAAAGCTTTAGAACGTTCAATTATTGAAATTCCAGCTGGAAAGCTAGAACCTGGTGAGGAGCCGATTGTTACAGCGCGTCGTGAATTAGAGGAAGAAACGGGTTACGGTGCACAGAGCTTTACCTTTTTACAAGCTTTTGCAACATCCCCGGGCTTTGCGGATGAGATCATTCATCTATTTGTGGCAAAAGATTTATATAAAATTGAAAACAAAGCAGATCTGGATGAAGATGAATTTGTCGATTTATTAGAAGTTTCGTTGGAAGAGGCGGGGCAAATGGTTGCAGATGAGCGTATATTTGACGCCAAGACAGCGTTTGCAGTACTTTGGCTTGCAGCACAATAAGAAAATAATCTTTAGCATAATAGAAGCGGACGAGCATAAGCTGTACAAACCTTGATAGAAAAGGAGCATGTTTATGTCTCGTACGGTGTCTATATTTTATCACGCTTCCATTATTGCTGTGAGTTTTGTTTGTGGCGTTATCTTCTTTCATGTTATTGGTGGGCCGAATGCAGAGCCTTTTATTTTATTTATAGAGCCTCGTTTAGCAGAAGGGGACAGGCATTCTATATTTCGTTTAGTATTACCCGTTGTTGTGTCAATAGCTCTTGTGCTATTGCTGGCAACACATAGTGTCTTGAAAGTTTTAGTGCGCGTAACCGTGGCGATGCGTGCAACCTTTTTTGGCTTTAGCTCGGTTTTTTTATTACAAAAACTTGAAGCTTTTTGGGTTTATACGATTTGGTGGTTTCCATTTCAGCTCATCTATTGTATATTGTTGCTAATCCTATGCAATTTACTTGTACCCGCTTGGTCAAAGCGAAAAATCGGGAAAAATGTACATGGGCGGACAATTTTGTTGAATTTTATCGCATTTTTCATCATAATAGTGGCTGAGTTTATTGTAGTTTCTTATGTATTAAAATGATGGATATCATTCACGAAAATTAGATTTAGGTAAAAATTTACAAAAGTATATTTGAAATCTATACACTATCTTGTAATAGGATTTACTCCTTTGGTATAATGGAAAGAGTTTAGGGGGGCGTCACATGGAGAGCCGAATTGATCGTATAAAAAAACAGTTGCATAGTGCTAGTTATAAGCTGACGCCGCAGCGAGAAGCAACAGTTGCTGTACTGCTTGAGCACGAAGAAGACCACCTAAGTGCAGAAGATGTTTACCTTCTAGTAAAAGAAAAGGCACCTGAAATTGGTTTAGCGACTGTCTATAGAACGTTAGAGTTACTAACTGAGCTCAAAATTGTCGACAAAATCAACTTTGGCGATGGCGTATCGCGCTATGATTTACGCCAAGAGGGAGCTGCGCATTTCCACCATCATCTAGTTTGTATCGAATGTGGTGCGGTAGATGAAATTCAGGAAGATTTACTTGAAGATGTGGAAGCCGTTGTTGAAAAACGTTGGAACTTTATCATAAAGGATCACCGACTAACTTTCCACGGCATTTGCTGGCGCTGTCATGATAAAAACGACGAATCGAATGAAGAAAAATAACGAGAAGCTGTCTGTTTTAATCTTAAGTTCTAGATTGAATCGGGCAGTTTTTTGTTTTATTTGAATAAGATAATAGATTGGACAAACATATGTGAAAATATAAAAGAGGACGTTTTAGCACAATTCTACTAGCCGTGCTAAAATAGAAAATAATTGACAGTTAGGGGGCGCTATGATGAATGAATTTCAATATGCAATAGAGGATTATATCCATTTTATCCAGGTAGAACGGCAGTTATCCGATAATACATTAGCATCCTATCGCCGAGACTTAGAAAGTTATGTGAATTTTTTACAGGAAGTAGAAGGAATGTCTGATTTTCTTAAAGTGGAGAGAATGATCATTTTACGTCATTTAGAGCAGTTGCGTATGCAAGGAAAGACAAGTCGTACTGTTGCCCGCCATATCTCCTCTATTCGTAGTTTCCATCAATTTTTACTCCGAGAAAAGCGAGCGGAAACAGATCCGACAGTCCATTTAGAAATGCCAACTATTGAACAAAAGCTGCCAAATATCCTTTCTATTGAAGAAATTGAAGCTTTATTAGCGGTACCAAATCGTAGCAAACCACAGGGTGTCCGGGACGTGGCTATGTTAGAGCTATTATATGGCTCAGGGATGCGCATAAGTGAGCTGATTGCGTTGGATTTAGCTGATATTCACCTAACGATGGGCTTTGTCCGCGTTTTCGGTAAGGGAGGCAAGGAGCGTATCATACCACTTGGAAAAAGCGCCCTTTCTGCATTAAACACTTATTTAGATAGTGCACGGAGCCAATTACAAGGGAAATATCCAAAAACAGATGCTTTTTTTATCAATCAAAGAGGGAAACGTTTAACAAGGCAAGGTTGTTGGAAATTAATGAAGGAGCACGCTTTAAAGGCTGGCATCAAACATGAGTTAACGCCGCATACATTACGTCATTCCTTTGCAACACATTTAGTGGAGAACGGTGCGGATTTACGAGCTGTACAGGAGATGCTTGGGCATGCCGATATTTCCACAACACAAATATATACACACATTAGTAAATCCCGACTATCAGAGGTATATAAGCAATTCCATCCACGGGCTTAAAAGAGAAAAATATTTGTTAGTCGGAGGTCTGACCTTTATTTTTCACAGTTTTTTGGTAAAATAAAGACAAGAGATTAGGAGGCAATAATTATGAATAAACCATTTAAAAAAATCCATGTAGTAGTATTGGACTCAGTTGGAATTGGTGAAGCTCCAGACGCAGCGAATTTTGGAGATGTAGGTTCACATACTCTCGGACATATCGCTGAAAAAATGAATGGGCTTACAATGCCACATATGGAGTCTTTCGGCTTAGCGAACATTGAACCATTACAAGGTATTCAAGCTACTGACAAACCAAAAGCATACTACGGAAAAATGCAAGAAGCATCTGTTGGTAAAGATACAATGACAGGGCATTGGGAAATCATGGGGTTAAACATCGATAAACCGTTTAAGGTATATCCAGAAGGGTTCCCTGCTGAGCTTATTGCAGAACTTGAAAAACGTACAGGCCGTAAAGTGCTGTGCAATGAACCTGCGAGTGGGACACAAGTAATCGAGGACTTCGGCAAGGAGCATATGGAGACAGGAGCGATTATTGTCTATACTTCTGCTGACCCTGTTTTGCAAATTGCTGCACATGAGGAAATTATTCCATTAGAGGAATTATATAAAATTTGTGAAATTGCTCGTGAACTAACATTACAACCAGAATATTTAGTTGGTCGTGTTATTGCTCGTCCATTTATCGGTACGCCAGGGAACTTTACACGTACATCTAATCGTCATGACTATGCGTTAAAACCATTTGGTCGCACGACGATGAATGTCTTAAAGGATGCAGGCTTAGATGTCATAGCAATCGGAAAAATTTCTGATATTTTCAATGGTGAAGGTGTCACAGATGCAGTACGTACGAAAAATAATATGGATGGTATGGATAAGTTTGCAGAGGTAGTGCGTCGTGATTTCCATGGTATAAGCTTCTTAAACTTAGTGGACTTTGATGCGAATTTTGGACATCGTCGTGATCCTCTAGGTTATGGTAACGCACTACAAGAATATGACGCTCGTTTACCAGAAATTACTGAGGCGATGTCAGAAGATGATCTATTAATCGTTACGGCGGACCATGGTAATGACCCAACATTCCCTGGGACAGATCATACACGTGAATATGTACCGTTAATTGTTTATTCACCACGCTTTAATGATTGTAGTGAGCTAACACTCCGTGAAACTTTTGCAGATATTGCCGCGACAGTAGCTGAAAACTTTGAAGTAGAAGCTCCAGCATTCGGTAAAAGTTTCTTAAATAATCTAAAATAAGGGGGATTATCGATATGAATATGGCGCAGCTGTTTGAAAAGAAGAAGCAAGGCAAGGAGCTATCACAGGCTGAAATTCAGTATTTTGTAGAAGGCTACACTACTGGAGCAATTCCTGATTATCAAGCAAGCTCTCTACTAATGGCAATTCGTTTACTGGGCATGACGTATGATGAAACATTTTATTTAACAAAGGCAATGATAGAATCTGGAGATGTTATTGATTTATCATCTATTGAAGGTTTTAAAATTGATAAACACTCGACAGGTGGTGTAGGCGATAAAGTTACACTAATTGTCACTCCAATAATTGCTGCGTTAGATATTCCAGTAGCGAAATTTAGTGGCAAGGGTCTTGGCATTACAGGCGGTACAATCGATAAATTAGAATCGATTCGTGGCTTTAAAACGGAGCTTTCATCACAGGAATTTATCGACAATGTCAATAAACATAAAATCGCGGTTGCTGGTCAAACAGGCAATCTTGTACCAGCTGACAAAAAATTGTACGCATTGCGAGATGTGACGGGTACTGTCGATTCAATTCCACTAATTGCCGCGTCCATCATGAGTAAGAAAATAGCAAGTGGTGCAGACGGCATTGTACTTGATGTTAAATGTGGCTCAGGTGCATTTATGAAAACAGAAGAAGAAGCGCAAATTTTAGCTGATACAATGACTGCAATCGGTGAAAAACTAGGACGTAAAGTAGTTGCACATATTAGTGACATGGATAATCCTTTAGGTAAAATGATTGGTAATAAGCTTGAGGTAGTAGAAGCATTTGCATTATTAAGTGGACGTATGGGCGAAACACACGAGGATCTGCTTGAGGAATGTATTATTATTTCTTCGCTTATGTACCAGGTTGCAGCAGGAGTAAATGAGGCCGAAGCAACAGCAGCAGTTAAACGAGTGTTAGAGGATGGTTCAGCAGCTGCAAAATTTGAAGAATTTATCGTAGCACAAGGTGGCGATTTAGCAGATATCGTGCAAAAAGACACTGCAAATAAAGTAGCTGTCAAAGCACCTACTGAAGGCACTGTAGAGACGATTAATGCGCTATTAATCGGGGAAGCAAGCGTAGGTCTGGGTGCAGGTCGATTAACAAAAGAATCTGAGCTTGATTATGATGCTGGGATTCAATTGATTGCCAAAAAAGGCGACCAAGTTCGTGCTGACGAAACGATTGCGTATCTATATTCAAATCGTCAAATCGATGAGGAAACAATCGAAAAAGTACAGCAAGCTTATACAATTGCATAAAAAAATTGGAGCGAGAACTCTCTTTAACAAAGAGGTTCTCGCTTTTTTTTCGTTTTGAGAAGCGAAGAGTTGAAGCGACGGGAAGGAGAGCCGAAGCGACGGAAGGAAAAGCTGAAGCGAAGGAAAGGAGAGTTAGAGCGATGGAAAGAACCGCTAAAGTCGTGGATAGAGCAGCCAAAATCGTGGATAGAACCGCCAAAGTCGTGGATAGAGCAGCCAAAATCGTGGATAGAACCGCCAAAGTCGTGGATAGAGAAGCCGAAGTCGTGGATAGAACCGCCGAAGCGACGGAAAGAAGAGTCAAAGCGACGGAAAGAAAAGCTAGAGCGACGGAAAGGAGAGTCAAAACGACGGAAAGAAGTCAGAGCGATGGAAAGGAGGGCCAGAGCGACGGAAAAGAGAGTCAAAGCGACGGAAAGAAAAGTCAGAGCGACGGAAAGAGAGTCAAAACGACGGAAAGAAGTCAGAGCGACGGAAAAGAGGGCCGAAGCGACGGAAGGAAAAGCCAAAGCGACGGAAGGAAAAGCCAAAGCGACGGAAAGAAGAGTCGAAACGACGGATAGCCCGCCAAAGTCGTGGATAGAGCAGCCAAAATCGTGGATAGAACCACCAAAGTCGTGGATAGAGCAGCCAAAATCGTGGATAGAACTGACAAAGTCGTGGATAGAGCAGCCAAAATCGTGGATAGAACCGCTAAAGTCGTGGATAGAACCGCTAAAGTCGTGGATAGAGCAGCCAAAATCGTGGATAGAACCGACAAAGTCGTGGATAGAGAAGCCGAAGTCGTGGATAGAATCGACAAAGCGACGGAAAGAAGTCAGAGCGATGGAAAGAAATCAGAGCGATGGAAAGAAGGGCTGAAGCGAAGGAAAGAAGGGCCGAAGCGACGGAAGGAAGAGTCAAAGCGACGGAAAGAAGAGTCAAAACGACGGAAAGAAATCAGAGCGATGGAAAGAAGGGCTGAAGCGAAGGAAAGAAGGACCGAAGCGACGGAAAGAAAGGCTAGAGCGACGGAAAGAAGAGTCAAAACGACGGAAAGAAGTCAGAGCGATGGAAAAGAGGGCCGAAGCGACGGAAGGAAGAGTCAAAGCGACGGAAAGAAATCAGAGCGATGGAAAGAAGGGCTGAAGCGAAGGAAAGAAGGACCGAAGCGACGGAAAGAAAGGCTAGAGCGACGGAAAGAAGAGTCAAAACGACGGAAAGAAGTCAGAGCGATGGAAAAGAGGGCCGAAGCGACGGAAGGAAGAGTCAAAGCGACGGAAAGAAAAGCCAGGGCGACGGAAAGAAGAGTCGAAACGACGGATAGACCTGCCAAAGTCGTGGATAGAGCAGGCAAAATCGTGGATAGAACCGCCAAAGCGACGGAAGGAAGAGTCAGAGCGACGGAAAAGAGGGTCGAAGCGACGGAAAGAAGAGTCGAAACGACGGATAGACCTGCCAAAGTCGTGGATAGAACCGCCAAAATCGTGGATAGAACCGCCAAAGCGACGGATAGACCTGCCAATGTGACGGATAACCCCGCCAAAGCAATAAATAACCCCGCCAAATCAACGGAACGAACCGCCAAAGTTCTGCTCGCCTTTAACATAATAATAATTTTTGTAAAAAGAGACTGTCACGTTTAAAAAATGTTGATTTATCCCATACTGCATTTAACCTAAAAAGCTATAAGTATGTCGATTTGACACTATTTCAGAAGACTTTGCACTAGTTCTGTCAGCCGCAAGGATTCACCACATTGAATGTGGAATTGCACGAGGAGGAGGCGATGTTCATGCATTTTCAATTAGAAATGGTAACAAGAGAGACAGTGGTTATACGTTTATTTGGGGAGCTCGATCATCATGCAGTAGAGCAAATTCGAGCTAAAATATCTACAGCAATTTTTCAGGGTGCTGTTACGACCATTATTTGGAACCTAGAGGGACTTTCCTTTATGGATAGTTCGGGTGTAGGTTTAGTGCTTGGTCGAATGCGCGAGTTAGAGGCGGTCGCTGGACGAACAATTTTATTGAATCCATCGCCGACAATGCGAAAAGTATTTCAGTTTTCAGGTTTAGGGCCATGGATGATGGATGCAACAGAAGAAGAAGCGATTGATCGAGTTAGGGGGATTGTAAATGGATAATGAAATGACATTAACTTTTTTAGCACTTAGTGAAAATGAAGCCTTAGCGCGTGTAGCTGTGACAGGTTTTATTGCACAATTAGATCCAACTATTGATGAGCTATCCGAATTTAAAACGGTTGTCTCAGAGGCTGTTTCTAATGCCATCATTCACGGTTATGAAGAGGATGGTAAGGGCGTTGTTACAGTTCATGCAAAACGTGAGGATGATATTGTAACCGTGTCTGTTATGGATAAAGGTGTTGGCATTGAGGATGTAAGTCAAGCTATGGAGCCGTTATATACGACGAAAAGTGCGATGGAACGTTCGGGTATGGGCTTTACAATTATGGATAGTTTTTCAGATCAGTTGACAGTAATGTCCAAGTGGCAAGAAGGAACAACTGTCACGTTTACGAAGAAATTTTACTCAGTTCGTGCAGCGGTAATGTGAGGTTGCGATTATGAAGCCGCTAGAACAGTCGTCCGATAAGCTATTGTCACAGGAAGAAATGCGAGATTTAATTGCACGTGCACAGCAGGGCGATCATGAGGCTCGTAAACGAATGATTGAGGGGAATACGAGGCTGGTGTGGTCTATCGTCCAACGCTTTACAAGTAGGGGTGTGGAGCTCGAGGATTTATTCCAAATTGGCTGCATAGGACTCATGAAGTCAGTGGATAAATTCGATTTAACGTATGATGTAAAGTTTTCGACATATGCTGTTCCTATGATCATCGGTGAAATTCAGCGCTTTCTAAGGGATGATGGCATGGTGAAAGTTAGCAGATCGATTCGTGAACTTAATTTTAAAATTCGTCATGCAACCGATGAATTCATTAAAAACAATGAGCATCCACCAACCATTCATGAATTAGCACAGGTTCTTGGTGTCACAACTGAGGAAATTGTAACAGCTTCAGATGCATTGAGAGATCCTGCTTCCTTGCATGAACAATTGTATGAGAGCGAAGGCGATTCTATTACATTAATGGATCAGATGAAGGACGAAAAATCCGAGCAGCCATTTGACTATATTCCACTAAAAGAGGTACTCACAAGACTTGAGCCTAGAGAGCAATCAATTATTTATTTACGATATTTCTCAGATTGTACCCAAACTGAAATTGCTAACAGACTTGGTATATCACAAGTTCAAGTATCACGATTAGAGAAAAAAATTCTTGCCCAATTGAAAAATTGGATGGCCACAAGTGCCACAGTGGAACAGGAAGAAGTATAAAAAGACATCTAAGAAAATGGTGACAGCATGACAAATAAACTATTTAACAGCTTAGAAGAAGCCGAATATTTTCTTAAAGAACACTTTGGTGACGGCGAATCATTTGACGTAAATATTAAGCATTTATTTGTCAAAGATTTGCCGGTTCTTTGCGCATATATAAGCGGACTTGTGGATGGGGTAATGTTAACACAATTACTCTCAAATTTGTTGCCTGATGAGGACATTGATATTGAAGATGAAAAGGAATATTTTGAAGCCTATTTCAATCACCAAGGCCGTTCAGAGGAAACTGAACAGAAAGCCTTTTTATTAGCTATATTAAGTGGACAGGTAGCCTTTGTTACGAATAGTGGATACGGCTATGTTGCGGAGATTCGAAATTATCCAGGACGTACACCTGAGGAGCCTGATAATGAAAAGGTTATTCGTGGTTCTAGGGACGGTTTTATTGAAGGTATTTCACAAAATGTTGCATTGGTTCGTCGGCGAATTCGTAATAGTAACTTACGTTTCGAGCTACATAAAATATCCGAAATCGGTCAAACCGATGTTGCACTTGCGTATATAAAGGATATTGCGAATGATGAAATGCTCGATAAATTGCGACAGCGCCTTGGACAAATTCACCATGATGGCTTGACAATGGCCGATAAATCACTAGAGGAATGGCTGTTTAAACAAAAGTTTCATCCAGTTCCCTTTGTCCGTTATACGGAACGACCGGATATTACCGCAGCGCATTTAATAGAGGGCCACATCATTATTATGGTCGATACATCTCCTTCTGTCATGATTGTCCCTGCAACTATTTTTCATTTGCTGCAACACGCTGAGGAGTATAGACAGGCACCGACAGTCGGAACATTTGTTCGTTTTATGCGCTATTCTGGAGTAGCTTTTGGTTTATTTTTATTACCTTTATGGTATTTATTTGCAACGCACGGGACATACTTACCGGATGCATTATCCTTTTTAGGTGAAAAAGAAAAATCGCATGTCCCGATTTTACTGCAAATACTGATTGGAGATACGGGGATAGAATTTTTGAGGATGGCCGCCATTCATACCCCATCACCATTATCCACTGCGATGGGGTTGGTTGCGGGTGTAGTTATTGGTCAGATTGCAATTAATGTTGGGCTATTCTCTCCAGAGGTAGTGTTATATACAGCTATTTCAGCTATTCTGACATTTATAATTCCGTCTTATGAGCTAGGTATCTCCATTAAACTATTTAGACTAATGTTATTAATAATGTCTGGTATTTGGGGAGTTAATGGGTTATTTATCGGGATATTTATATTATTTACGTATTTATGTTCATTGCGTCCAATGCAAGCGCCATATTTGTGGCCACTTATTCCGTTCTTTCCAAAAGCGATGCTTCGTGTACTTGTCCGTTTCCCGATGACAGTAGATGCATTAAGACCTTATGTAGTCGATTCTAAACAACGAAAAAGATCATAGGAGCCGTTGCACTCGTTTTTTTCATGTGATAAAGTTCATCTATAGTATTTTGTGATTTTTGCAAAAATTATCTTTATTCAACAAAATGCGACACGGTGTTGAATGAAGTAATCCCTCTAATAAGGATAGCGGGCTAAGATTGCTCCATCCGATTCTAAAATTGAGGTGCAATTTATCACAAGATGGAACGATGTGAAAAGGGAGAGATGCACATGCATTTATATGGAACACAAGCGATTTCTGAAGATGGTCATTTAACGATTGGACAGGTAGATACACTAAAGCTTGCAAAAGAGTATGGTACACCTTTATTTGTGTATGATACTGCGCTTATTCGTAAGCGTGCAAGAAGCTTTATTGATACGTTTAAAAAACTAGGTGTAAAAGCAGAAGTAGCCTATGCTTCAAAAGCATTTGCATGTGTAGCTGTGTACCAATTAGCGGCAGAAGAAAATCTATCTTTAGATGTTGTCTCTGGGGGAGAATTATTTACAGCTTTAAAAGCTGGATTCCCTGCGGAGCGCATTCATTTCCATGGCAATAATAAAAGCATTGCTGAATTAGAATTAGCCTTTGACTCGAAAATTGGTTGTATTGTCGTGGATAACTTCTATGAAATTCAGCTTTTACAAGAAATTTCAGAGCGCCGTCAACAAAAAATGCGTATTTTACTTCGTGTCACACCAGGAGTTGAGGCGCATACGCATGACTTCATTACGACAGGTCAAGCTGATTCTAAATTTGGCTTCGACTTAAATAATGGTCAAGCAGATGAAGCTTTCAAACAAACTTTTAACCATGAATACCTAGAACTTCTAGGATTACACTGCCATATTGGCTCTCAAATTTTTGACACAGCGGGCTTTGGCTTAGCAGGAGAAAAATTAATTGATAAAATTTCTGATTGGAACAAGTCTCACGATTTTACATGTACTGTGTTAAACTTAGGAGGGGGCTTCGGAATTCGTTATACAGAGGAAGATGCACCGCTTGAGCCACAAGTATATGTAGAGGATATGATTACAGTTGTAAAAAACAAAGCGACTGTACTTGGTCTAACTATGCCTGAAATTTGGATTGAACCAGGGCGATCACTTGTAGGTGATGCAGGAACTTCACTTTATACAATTGGTTCACAAAAAACAGTACCTAATGTTCGTAAATATATTGCTGTAGATGGTGGCATGAGTGATAATATCCGTCCGGCATTATATGATGCGAAGTATGAGGCGGTCATTGCAAGTAAGGTAAATGAATCAAAAAATGAGACATATACAGTGGCTGGTAAGCTTTGTGAATCAGGCGATAAATTAATTATTGATGCTAAGCTACAGGAAGCAACTTCTGGTGAAGTGCTAGCAATCTTCTGTACGGGTGCGTATGGATATTCTATGGCGAGTAACTACAATCGTGTTCCACGACCGGCAGTTGTATTTGTAGAAAATGGCAAGCATCAATTAGTAATTCGACGCGAAAGTTATGAAGATATTGTTCAAAACGATCTCCCGCTAACGTTAAAAAAGGGTGAGTAAATTTGAGAAAAAACAAATGGGTATTATTGGCGTCCATTTCAACTTTTATTTTGTTGTGGGGCGTTGTCTATTGGGTATTGGCGTCTAAAGGTATTCTCGGACCTGGTTCGTAAGACAGAAATTGACTTGCGGTACAAGTACAAATCGTGTAGGATAGTCAAAGATTATGTACAGCTAGAAAAAGAGGGAATAGACAAATATGTTAATTCGATATAAAAAAGCTTTCGAGAAAATAGCAATGGGGCTACTCTCGTTTATGCCTAACGAAAAAGACATAAAAAAGCTCAAAGAGACAATCCACTCCTATGAAAATGATGATAATTGGGTATTATATTTATGGAAAAAGAACGATGAGTATATTGGCATTGTTGGACTTGTAACAGACAGTAATAATATAGCTACGATTCAACACGTTTCAGTTGTCCCTTCTTATAGAGGTGAAGGTGTTGCAAAGGAAATGCTACAGGAAGTGGCAGAACTTGGCCAGTACGAGAGTGTACGTGCGACAGAGGAAACACGTAAATTTGTTCAAAAATGTATAAATTGTATCGATGAAGAAGCAGACGATCATTGACGTCTGCTTTTTCTTTGTTTGCTTTCTTGTCGCTCTGCAAGAATATGTGAGCGATCTCGAAGCATATGTTTATGAAGAAGATAGTTAGAGCTACTTAATGGTAAAAGCTGTATGCGAGTTAACACTAATTCCTCCAAAATGGGTGAAAGTGGAAGTTGGAATGCTTGGAAGGACTTGCCCATCCGGATAGCAGAAAGTGCGTCTGATAGTTGTATTAGTAGTTTATCGTAATTAATTTCGTCAAAAAAGATATGACCCATATTATATTGAAAATTATTGAGGGCTTTTTCTAATATTCGCTCTGCACCTATATCATTGTCACGTCGCCAATGATATAGGCCAGTTGCGAGCTGTACGTATCCAACGAGAGGGTGCTTTTTATCACCTGGAGCAATATCTTTCCAGAATTCCTCAAGTACTTCATGGCATTCAAAAAAATCTTGATTACCATTGAAGTAGGCGCAGTAATCGATAAATAAAGTATGATGCTGTGGATGCATTTTGGACTCCTTTCAACTATACTATAAGAACATAGAATCTCAGGGTGGTAAAACAATGTCTTATGAAGTAAAATTAGAAGCCTTTTCAGGGCCTCTTGATTTATTATTGCATTTAATTCACAGATTAGAAATTGATATTTATGATATCCCAATGGCTGAAATTACTCAACAATATATCGACCATATACATGCTATGCAGGTACTGGAGTTAAATGAGGCTAGTGAATATTTAGTGATGGCTGCAACGTTATTGGCTATTAAAAGTCGTATGCTCTTGCCAATTCATGAAGGTGAGCTTGATGATGCCGAGTTAGAAGTCGATGGCCCAGACCCTCGTGAAGAACTGGTGCAACGATTAGTAGAGTATAAGAAATATAAAGAAGCAGCGAGTAGCCTGCAAGAGCTTGAAACAGATCGGGCACAGGTATTTACACGGCCACCAGCAGATTTATCAGAGTTAGCATCAGATGAGCAAATGGCGTTATTTGATTTGAACGTCAACATCTATGACATGCTTGGGGCCTTTCAAAAACTGATGCGTCGAAAAAAATTAAAAAAACCACTAAAGACAACTGTAGCGAGACAGGAACGCTCAGTAAAGGATCAAATGCGTTCAGTAGTTAATTCATTACGATCTACAGGTGGACGTGCATCATTTTTCGAGCTTTTTCCCTATGAAGATAAGCCAACGCTTATTCTGACGTTTTTATCCCTTCTTGAGCTGATGAAACGTCAGGTCGTCATCGTAGAGCAAAATGGTAACTTTGAAGAATTAACAGTTACATTACAGAAGGAGGAATGGGATGATAACGAAAACAATGATGCTACAGAGTAAAATAGAAGCCTTATTATTTGTTGTAGGAGATGATGGCTTAACTATAAAACAATTGTCGCAGCTTTTAGGCGAAGCAGAAGAAAATATTGTACAGGCAATGGAAGCGTTGCGTACAATTTATGAAGAAGATTTAGCTAGAGGCGTTACAGTGAAAGAAATAGCTGGAGTTTATCAGCTCATAACAAAATCTGAACTAGCAGATACTATTCAAAGATTAGTAGAAAATCCAACTGTTCAATCTTTATCTCAAGCCTCACTCGAGGTACTTGCGATTGTGGCATACAAACAGCCAATTACACGTGTAGCAATTGAAGATTTACGCGGTGTGAAATGTGAAAGACCAATTCAAACGCTCGCTTCTAGAGGGTTAATTAAGGAAGTAGGTCGTTCAGAAGGGACAGGACGTGCAATCTTATATGGTACTACAAAAGAATTCTTAAACTATTTTGGTTTAAATAGTATAGAAGAAATGCCAGCTTTACCAGAAGATGAGCTAGTTGAAACAGAGCAAGAAACTGATTTATTTATGACGAAATTCCAAGAAACTTTTAGTGGAGTAAAATAAAAGAGCAAGGCGTGATTTAACTGCTTTCAGCAAATGTTTTCTGTAGCGAAAGCAAAGCGCCAGCTACAATTATTTTCTGTAGCGAAAGAGAAGCGTCAGCAAATGTTTTCTGTAGCGAAAGCAAAGCGCTAGCTACAATTATTTTCTGTAGCGAAAGCAAAGCGTCAGCTACAAATGTTCTTTGTGTAAGCACAAAGCCGATTCCGGACGCAATTATGCAGAGGCATAATTGATAGGTATAATGCTTTGTTTGAAACATAAATATAATCTATATTTTCCTATTACTTTTAATAAGGAGTGGCTCGTTGCTTCGGTTAGTACGTTTAATATTGTTCATGATAGTCGTGGTAATGTTAATGCTTCCGCAAACCAGTTTGGCTCGAGGTGGTAGTGGATATGTTGTCTTAGATGTTGATACGGGTCGTGTTTTATTAGAATCCAATAGTGATGAACGATTACCAATTGCTAGCTTAACAAAAATTTGGACAGCACTCGTTGCTATTGAAAATAGCGATCTTCAAGATGAAGTGGTTATTTCACCGAGGGCTGCAACGGCTGAGGGCTCGTCCATTTACTTGCAGGCAGGGGAAAAAGTAACGGTAGAAACACTTTTATATGGTTTGATGCTACGATCAGGAAATGACGCTGCAACAGCTTTAGCAGAGCATGTTGGAGGATCGGTAGAAGGGTTTGTAAAGTTAATGAATGAGCGAGCTGTTGTTGCGGGCCTCAAAGATACAGTATTTATGAACCCGTCTGGCTTGCACCATGATGAGCATTTATCGACAGCGAGAGATACTGCTGAAATGTTGAGAGTGGCCCTTCAAAATAAATCTTTCAAGAAGATTGCATCCACAGTACTATATCGTGCCAATACTGAAAATGGGATGTTATGGGAAAATAAGCACCGTTTAATACGAGAAGGGGCAGGGGTTGCCATCAAAATAGGCGATGAGAGACGACAACCTGTTAATGCATTAAAAACAGCAAAAGGTTCAGCATATGCCGGAAAAACAGGCTTTACAAAGGTAGCTGGTCGAACTCTTGCAACCGCCTTTCAAAAGGACGGGCAAACCTGTATTGTTGTCACCTTGAATGAATCAGATGACTGGAATGTACATCGAGGATTAGCAAACAAGGTGTGGGAAGATTATAGCCTTGAAACAGTGGTGAAAAAAGGTAAATATAATGTGAACAAAAAGCTTGCAATACGTTTAGAGCAGCCAATTAGTTTGCAGTTAACTAAAGAGGAAAAGGCTAATGTAAGGCAGGTATTACATGTTTCTAGGAAACGTCAGGAAGCTGTATTATCCATCTTTATCGGAGATGAGCGTATTTATGCAACGCCTGTAACTGTTGAATCAGCGGATCGTTAAAAGCGATACGCTGATTTTTTTTATATTTTGTAACAGGCGTGTTGATTAGGAAAAAATAGGTTTATTATTGATTGATGAAAGGGTTTTTCTTGTTGCTATTTAGTGTCGAGCCCCAAAACAGAATCGCT